>DATJHZ010000028.1:0-14672 GCA_035493595.1 Cyclobacteriaceae bacterium
TGTTATCTTTACAGAAGCTGGAGCCAATGCTTTTATAAAAGAACCTATCTACGAATTGACAGAAAGCAGTATCTCTGTTAAAGATCTGGCTAACTATAAAGACACATCTTATATTGAAGAGCAACTTGAGGCAGCACCTGATAATGCACATCGAATAAAAATTATCGAGCAGTTTTTATTATCAAAACTAAATAATCATAAGACTGATAAACTCATTCTCGCCGCGTTGGATAGAATCCATTTAACAAAAGGCATCATCAGAATAAAAGATCTGGCCGATGCACTTTGTATAAGCCAGGATGCTTTTGAAAAACGTTTCAGACGTGTTGTTGGCATGACAGCAAAACAGTTTTCCTACATTATAAGAATGCGTTATATCATAAGCAACGGACTTAAAAAACAAAGTCTTGCTGAAGTTGCTTTTAATGCAGGATATTTCGATCAGCCACATTTCAATAAAGACTTCAAATTATTTACCGGACTAACACCTACTGATTTTCTGAAATCTCCGGTTTTTTGGTAATCAATGATTTTTTACAAAAGATTAGCCTGATGCGTTGATAGTTTTGTGTAAACAAACATCAACAATTATGACATCAGCACATCCCAAACTATTTCTGTCAGCGCTTCTGCTGAACATTGGGCTATTAAATGCCCAGTCTGTTAAGAAAAATAATCTCAATCAAACTATAACCAACGAGGTAACAATGGCTGCTACACAAAAAAATAAAGAAGTTGTGCGTAATATTTATGAGCAAGCTTTCAATAAGCGAAATCTGCAATTATTACAAAATTATATTTCAGATGATTATATAGGAATTAAGGGTACGAAAGGAGCTGCGGGTTTTCAAGAGCCTGCTGCTGCATTGATAAAAGCTTTCCCCGATGCACAGTGGCACCTGGTATCACTCATTGGTGAGGGTGATAATGTTTTTGTAAAATGGAAATTTGAAGGAACACAAACTGGTACATTTCAGAACATAGAAGCCACAGGTAAAAAAGTTTCCAGCGACGGAATGGCCGTACTTGAATTGAAGGATGGAAAGGTGATTAGTTCTCAAGTTCATACAGATCGTCTCGGATTTTTACAACAACTTAATGTACTGCCCGAAGACTTAACATCATTGCAACGAAAGCCTGTAGCGACGAAAGATCAAATTCGTTTTATCGACACATTTACAATTCCAGGAAATGTAAGTGAGGAATTTATGCAGCGAGTAAAGATCAACAGAGATTTCATTAAGAAGCTGCCAGGCTTTGTTGAAGATGCTGCCTTTCAACGAAAGGATGAGAATGGCAATGTTATTTTTATGACTATTGCTGTTTGGGAGAACGAACAAGCTGTACAACATGCAAAGAATGAAGTGCAGGCAGAATATAAAAGAGAAGGATTTAATCCAGCGGAGTTTCTTAAGAAGTTGAACATTACCATGGATAGAGGTATATTTAAGGAGGTTCCTTAATCCTTAAGTGAAGAGCTTTAGAAAATATTTTACAAGTAGTGTTAAAAATCATTTCCCTGAAATTTCAGATGATATAATCAACGAGATTGAAGGGCACTATAAAGACATTGCTGTTGATATTAACTTTGCAGCAAGATCAAGAAATCCAATCGACAGACGGTTGGATTTTTGTGCTTATTTCCTGGCGCTTATCAAAACTCTTGATGGACGCGGCGAATCCTATGAAATGATAAGGAGAATTTGTCTTGAAGTAGTTACAGAATATGTTAGACCTAAAAATAAAATCCGTACACTTTTAAAAAGACTTCCCGCCAGGCTTATCAACACATGGCTTGCTACTATTTTATTAAAAGCTTTTAACAAGCGAGTAAGCAACAATGAAAACGCAAATGGTTTTGTAGCTGCCATCATAACAGATAAAAATGAAACCTATGGATTTGGTTATGGAGTTGATATTTTAGAATGTGGCATTTGTAAACTTTTCAATAAACATAACTACCAAAAATTCTCGTCCATATTATGTGAGGTAGATGAAGTGACTTCAGCATTGGCAGGGCTAAAACTTATCCGCACAGGAACCATTGCTTTAGGTGCAAAAAAATGTGATTTTAGATTTAAGAAAGAAACCACCAAGTAATCATATGGATTTACCAAATATTTTTACCACCGACGTCACCTCTCAAGTAATTCAGCGAATTGAAAAATTGAAACCAACAACACCGGCCATCTGGGGCAAGATGGATGTTTCACAAATGTTAGCGCATTGTTGTGTTACCTATGAAATGGCGTATGAAAATATACATCCTAAACCTAATTTTTTTGTAAAGCTTATGCTGAAGGCATTTGTAAAGAAAGCTGTAACAGGTCCTGCGCCCTATAAGAAGAGCACACCCACAGCATCACAATTTATTATTAAAGGATCAAGAGATTTTGAAAAAGAAAGGAATCGTCTGATAGCCTATATAAACAAAACTCAGCAGTTAGGTGAATCTTATTTCGAGAAAAAGGAATCTCAATCTTTTGGCATGCTCACCATAAATGAATGGAACAATATGTTTTATAAACATTTGGATCATCATCTCAATCAGTTTGGAGTTTGATATTAATTGGTGAAGCAATGGCAATGCAAGAATTTACATAGCCATCTTTAAAACTTCTTCAATCTCATCCTTATTTAGTTTAACAGGATTGTTTTTGTTATCGGTACTCTCTACTATTTTCTCAACATCATTTAATGTTACACCGCCTTCTGAAAGTTTAGGGATACTCATTTCAGTAGCCCAGGTGTGGATGAGATCGAGTAATGAGTCAGTATAATATTCGCTGCTCTTGTTTTGTAGATCGGAAAATAACCTTCCTACATTGGCATATTTTTCCAGAGCTTCGCTATTACTTTTTTCGGACCGAAGTTTTCGTACGGTTATTTTGTTAGTGGCCGCCATCATTGAGCTGCAAATTACGCCATGAGGTATTTCGTAATATCCACCAACAGAAGATGCAAACCCATGTACGAGTCCGAGGCCCGCATTAGCTAATGTAATGCCTGATAGATAAGCCGCCATAGACATATCAGTTCTGGCATTGAGATCTGATCCGTCATGATACACTCTTAACAGTGAATTTGAAATTCGTTTTAATCCTTCTAATGCCAAGGCATCTGTCATGGGGTTTGATGCCGTTGATAAGTAAGATTCCAAAAGTTGTGTGAAAGCATCCATGCCACTGGCTGCCGTTGTTGCTTTGGGACAGCTCAGGGTAAGTGATGGATCAAGAATAGCAACGTTAGGAACAAAGTTGTTATGTCGTAATGATTTCTTGTAACCGTGCTCACCAGTTTCAGAGAGCACAGCATTTTTTGTGGCTTCACTTCCTGTGCCTGAAGTTGTTGGTATGGCTATAAAAGGAATTTTTGTACCGGGATGGGTTTGTGTTCCGACACCCTCCAGGTAATGCTTAACAAAATCTTTTAATGGAAGCATGGCAGAAATAGCTTTGCCTGCATCCAGCACACTGCCACCACCAATAGCTACAACAACATCGGGAGCGTAGTCTATAAACTTGTTAGCAGCACGGTCAACTATAATCGGGGTTGGTTCCTTGTTGATCGTGTAATATTCTACAGCGTACCCAGCTGCGCTTAATTGATCTAACAATATAGATGAATAAGCAGCGGATTTGAATGAGTGTGCGCCAGTGATCAGGAGAATTTTTGATCCAAAGACTTTACAGATGGCCGGTAAGGTTGAAATCTTTCCATTGCCAAAATATAACTGAGGTGTATTTGCAAAACTAAATGCGTTGATCATAATCTTATTTCACTTCCGGGAAGAGAATAGTATGCTTGACTCCTTCGCGCGGTTTCTCCATCCAGGGAGCAACAGCGTCGCGCCATGTTGCATAATGCGGGGTTTCTTTATGCGCTAATACGGCTTGCTCAGTTTCGTATGCCTCGTACAGAACAAATTTTCCAGGGTCTTTAGCATCCTGCAATATATCAAAGCGAAGATTACCAGGTTCCTGGATAGAATTTTTATGATTGTCACGCGTGGCTTTGATGAAAGCATTTATAAATTCTGGTTTGACGTATACATGTACAATGGTAGCGATCATATAGATTGGTATTAACTTTTTTAAGGACATATAAAATTACTTTGATTTTGTGGATTCATTCCATTGTTTTGAGCCAAATAAATTATGTCTATTTTTACCTCTATGCGCCAATACTCGTATTGCATTTATTTTTCAGTAAGCGTCATAGAAATTATTAACACATGAAACAAGACATTAAAGTTTCGGTTGATGCTGTAGTTTTTGGCTATGATCAGGAACAGGGAATTTCTGTATTACTGATCAAACGCAAAAATGAACCGTTTCAAAAAATGTGGGCCTTACCAGGTGGATTGGTATTGAACGGTGAGTCATTGGACAATGCTGTGAAACGAGAATTGAAAGAAGAGGCAGGTATTGACGTTAATTACCTGGAACAATTGTATACGTTCGGAATTCCCGATCGTGATCCTCGGAATCATGCTATATCAGTTTCCTATTTCGGATTGGTGAGACCTCAGGATTTTCAGATCATGGCTCAGACAGATGCCGAGGATGTTGAGTGGTTTAACATGAAGAAACTACCTAAGCTTGCGTTTGATCACAAGAAAATCATAGATACTGCCATTAAGCGCCTGCGTGGCAAGATTACGTACGAGCCCGTGGGCTTTGAATTGCTGGATAAGGAATTTCCATTTTCAGATCTTGAAAAGTTATACCAGACACTGCTTGATCACGAAATAGATCGTCGGAATTTCAAGAAAAAGATTGTGAGCCTCGGCATTCTTGAGGAACTGGACAGCATGATTCAACGCAAATCAGGTCGACCTGCCCGACTCTATAAATTCAACAAGAAGAAGTATTTCGAGCTTAAAGAGAAAGGCTACAACTTCGATATTTTCTTTTAAAAATTCATTATTTTTTTAATTAGCGTAAAAAATACGCAAATAAGCCTTGGTTTTGTAAACCTTGCTGTTACATTTGCGTATAATTTACGCAAATAGAAAGATAAACTATTTCACATTTATGATTGGAGTAATTATAGCCCGCTTTCAGACACCCTACCTGCACGAAGGGCACAAGGCGTTGATTGATGCCGTACAGGCAAAGCATGTTAAAACGGTAATTGTATTGGGTGTTTCGCCTGTATTGGGAAGTCGCAGAAACCCTCTTGATTTTCACACGCGCGAAAAGATGATCAGAAAGGAGTATCCAGAAGTTGTAGTGCTGCCCCTACCAGATCATCCACTAGATGCAAAATGGTCACATAACTTGGATACTTTATTGAGTAACACATTTCCGGGAGCAGGTTTCTCCATGTACGGAAGCAGAGATAGTTTTATTAATTATTATTCTGGCAAGAATGTAGTGGTGGAACTTCCGCAACACGGAGATCATAGCGCAACAGAATTGCGCGATTCACTTAAAGAGAGAGTGATGGATTCTATTGAGTTTAGATCTGGAATTATTTATGCATACTCTAATACCTATCTAAAGGTTTATCCAACGGTTGACATTGCTGTTTTTAAAAATAATAAAGAAGAGATTTTATTAGGGAAAAAGTCAATTGATCAAAAATGGCGCCTGCTTGGCGGATTCAGTGATCCCACTGATGATAGCTTTGAAGCCGCAGCATTACGTGAACTTCATGAAGAGTGCGGCCCAATCGACGTAACAGCGATGACGTATGAAAAATCTTTTCGTGTAAATGATTGGCGTTACAGAAATGAGGATGATAAGATTATCACCACACTTTTTACAACAGAATATGTTGGAGGCGATCCCGTTGGCAGTGATGATATTGCCGAAGTGAAATGGTTTCCTCTAAAACAACTATCAGAACTTATGGCTGCTGACATAACAGCAAAGGAGCATAATATTCATTTTACCTGGCTGTTAGAAAAGTATCAGAAGTAATTACCAGACACAATCATCAAAAAGAACTTTAATAAAATGGAAACCCTCCATTACTAAATAATTTAATACTATGAAAAAGCACAATCTTCTTTTATTAGCCGATGCTTATAAATATTCTCACTATAAACTTTACATGCCAGGTACAGAAACCATCTACTCTTATTTGGAGAGCAGGGGAGGAGCCTTTGATGAAACAGTGTTTTATGGACTACAATATTTTTTGAAAGAATACCTGAGCGGTCAGGCATTTACCAAAGAAGATATAGATGAAGCGGAAGAAATTTTAAATGGTGTATTTGGACGCAAGGACGTTTTTAAACGGGAAAACTTCGACTACATTTTGTCTAAGTATGATGGAAAACTTCCGGTAAGAATTAAAGCAGTTGCTGAAGGTACAGCTGTACCGGTTCACAATGCATTAATGACTATTGAGAATACAGATCCGAAATGTTTTTGGTTAACTAATTTTTTAGAGACTTTATTAATGCAGGTTTGGTATCCCTGCACAGTAGCAACTTTGTCACATGAAGTAAGAAAAATTGTTGAGCGTTATTTTGCAGATACTGCAGATGAAACAGCGAATGGTGCCATTGACTTTGTACTTAATGATTTTGGTTTCCGGGGAGTTAGCTCTGTTGAAAGTGCAGGCCTTGGCGGATCTGCCCATCTTGTAAATTTTATGGGAAGTGACACGGTGTATGCTTCCTGGCTTGCGAAGAAATATTACAGTGCTACTAAAGTTTATGGGATGTCTGTGCCTGCAACAGAACACTCCATCATGACATTGTTAGGCGAGCCCGGTGAGAAGGAAGTACTGGAACATGTATTGAAAGCTTACCCTGAAGGTATCTTATCTTGTGTATCTGATTCTTATAATATTTTCAATGCCGTTGAAAATTATCTTGGCACTGATTTGAAAGAACTGGTTCTTCAACGAAAAGGAACATTGGTAATTCGTCCTGACTCTGGTGATCCGGTAAAAACATTATTAAAAGTATTTGAATTACTGTTTGATAAATTTGGATTTACTGTGAATACAAAAGGTTACAAGGTATTGCCACCACAGGTTCGCGTAATACAAGGCGATGGAATTGATCTGAATTCTATTCCAACAATTTATGCGGCCTTGAAACAAAATGGAATCTCTGCTGAAAATCTGGTGTTGGGTATGGGTGGTGCATTATTGCAAAAAGTAAATCGTGATACGCAGAAGTTTGCGCTTAAATGTGCTTATGCTGAAATTAATGGGAAGGCAATAAATGTTAAGAAGAATCCAATGGAGATGGATGAAAACGGCAACATGGTTAAATCATTTAAAATTTCTAAAGCAGGAAAATTGAAACTTGTAAATGTTGATGGAAAATTCCAGACAGTAGCTGCGAATGCTGATAATCATGAAGACCTATTAAAAACAGTTTTTGAAAATGGTGTGGTAACGAAAGAATATACATTTGAAGATATTCGTAGACGAGCTAGTACCAAGGCATAATAATTAATAATGAAATGAATATTAAAGTTGAAAATATAGAAAGTTGTTTTTTAGGGTTAGCCATCGGAGACGCTCTTGGGGTACCAGTAGAATTCAGAAGCAGAAGCTTTTTAAGAAGCAATCCTATTAAATTCATGACTGGATATGGTGCGTGGAATCAACCTCCAGGAACATGGTCTGATGATAGTTCACTGACATTCTGTCTGGCAGAATCTCTTCTCAAAGGTTATGATCTTAATGACATTGGTCAGAAGTTTGTAAAATGGATGAAGGAAGGTTATTGGGGAGCACACTACAAAGTTTTTGATATTGGTGGCACAACGCGAATTTCATTAGATAGAATTTACAAAGGAGAAGATCCTAGATTTTCCGGCGAATTTGAAGAAGAGTCTAATGGAAATGGTTCTTTGATGCGAATTATGCCTGCTGCTTTATTCTTTCATAAGCTGAGTGATGATTTATTGCTTGAACGCATAAGGGAAGTTTCTTCAATTACCCACATGCATTTCAGGTCTGTATTTTCATGTTTTATTTATTCAAAGTTTACATCTCATATTCTTGCAGGAAAGGACAAACATGATGCTCTTGTGCAAATGATTAAAGATGTGAACGGGATTATTGAAAGGAATAAATTCTCAGATAATGAAATTATTTTATTCCAAAATATTTTAAGTGGAAATCTTGAAAGTATGGATGAAGATGATATTCATAGCTCAGGTTATGTACTGCATACTTTAGAAGCTAGTCTCTGGTGTTTTCTTAAAACAAATTCTTTTAGTGACGCTGTTCTTCGTGCTGTTAACCTGGGAGGTGATACTGATACAACAGGTTGTGTCACCGGAGCTTTGGCAGGTCTATATTACGGAATCAATGACATTCCAAGTGAGTGGATAAATGTTCTGGCTAGAAAAAATGATATTATTGATTTGGCTAAAAATTTTAATAAGGTTATCAACTAAAAAAATTAAGCCTTTTATCATATGCTTAAAAGCAAAAAACAACTCAAATGAAATCAAAAAATAATTACGTTCAGCTACTAAGACATGCAACGCTTGTTGTAAAGATGGGAGAGTTAACAATGCTTGTGGACCCAATGCTCTCGCCAAAAGATACCCTTGATCCTGTGCAGAATGCGGAAAATAATTTCAGATTCCCCATGGTAGATTTGCCACTCGATGAGCAACAACTTAAAAAACTTCTCAATGAAGTCGACGTGATACTGATTACGCATACACATCGTGATCATTGGGATGTTGCTGCACAGACTTTGATTGAGAAGATAAGGCCTATACTATGTCAGTCATCTGATCTTGAAAAAATAAAAGAGCAGGGCTTTACAGATGTACATGCTGTCGAAGACAAAATTATATGGGAAGGCATTACTATTCATCGTACAGGAGGACAACACGGCACCGGGGAGATTGGTAAAAAGATGGGAGAAGTATCAGGATTTGTCCTGACAGAAGGAAAAGATAATGTATATATCGCGGGTGATACAATCTGGTGTGATGAGGTTAAGAAGACTCTTCATGATTTTAAACCAACGGTTACTGTTGTAAATGCAGGAGCAGCTCAATTTCTCACGGGTGATCCCATAACGATGACTCCTGATGATATTAGTAATGTATGCAGTCATTCATCAAATCAAGTTATTGCCGTGCACATGGATACGGTGAATCATTGCCTTGTGAAGAGAGATGATTTGAAAAAATATCTTACTGAAAAGAATTTAGCATCAAGAGTAGACATACCTTCGGATGGTGAAACAATTTTTATTTAGATTTGACTGTTTCTTAAATCTGAATCATCGAAAACTTTTATGTGCTTGATTAGGTTTATAGTAAACAAGTTTCATTTTTAATCGTCAATCATGAGTCATTCAGCAATAAAAGCTATCAAGCCACTGGGTTTTCCATGGCAAACACAAGATCCATTTCTGTTCTGTGTCTATCATGAAGATTTTTATCCAAAAGGCAATGACAACATGGGACCTGATGCATCACTTAAGGGCAGAAATATCGGGCAAGACTTTGCTCCGAATAAAGATAACTGGCGCATGTATCATGGTGAGCAAGTTCCAGGTTTTCCTGCGCACCCACATTGTGGATTTGAAACAGTTACGGTTGTTAACAAAGGTATAGTTGATCATTCTGATTCACTTGGTGCTGCCGGACGCTTTGGATTTGGTGATGTGCAATGGATGACTGCCGGTAAAGGTGTACAACATTGTGAGATGTTTCCGTTACTTCATCGTGATAAAGAAAATCCGTTAGAATTATTTCAGATTTGGCTCAACCTGCCAAAGGCAAGCAAGAAAGTTGCACCGCATTTTGCTATGCTCTGGAGTGATACCATTCCAACGCTCACTACTAAAGATGTAAATGGCAAGAATATAAATGTTCGTGTTATTGCAGGACAAATTGAAACTACAAAAGCACCAAACCCAGCACCTGACTCATGGACAGCAGATCCTAAACATGAAGTTGCTATCTGGACAATTAAGCTGGAAGCGGGTGCGCAATGGACATTGCCACTGGCATCGACTTCGGTTAATCGCTCTTTGTATTTTTATAGTGGCGCTTCTATTGAAGTTGATGGAAAGAAGTTATCATCACCACAGGCTATTGAATTGCACGCTGATCAGAATGTGATATTAAAAAATGGCGATAAAGAAAGTTATTTGCTTTTACTGCAAGGCCAACCTATCAATGAGCCTGTTGTTCAACACGGACCTTTTGTTGTAAACACGCAGGCAGAAATTCAGCAAGTGATGGCCGAATACAGACAAACAGAATTTGGAGGATGGCCATGGTCAAGTTATGAGCATGTACACCCGAGAGAGAAGAGCCGGTTTGCATTATATCCTGATGGAAGAGAAGAGTTGAAGTCTTTGTAATTATGTCCATGTAAATCCTTCACTACGAATGTCATTGTCCGTTAAAAATTGACGGAAGGATGAGTATGCCGTATTGCCACTAAATCGATTAGCAAGTTCGTTTAGCAATTCTTGTTTTTTACCTGGCGATATTTTTAATGCGTTGTAAAGTTTTTCCATCTCATCTGCAGGAACAGTTACCTGGTATTCATAATCTGAGTCGCCCCAGAATTCTTCAACGCGTTTGCCAATATCATAACCATCTACTGTAAGAGCATCACCATCAAATCGCGCTTCAATATTGATCTTGATGTCGTCACTTTTGAAATCGTATAACACAATAGACAATGTTTCCATGCTTAGTATAAATGTAAAGAAAGCAAGGGACTGTTTCCATCTACCATAATATAAATTAACCGAAGCGAATACCCCACTTCACCGTATGTTATAAGGAAGAGATAATATTTATCTTTAATACGTATGAATCTTGAACTTTAAACCTGAATCTCATGAGAAATCTCTTACTACTCGTTGCAATTATAGTATCATCTCAACTTTGCGCACAAGACAAAACTTTGCCTTATTATGAAATACCTGCTGCCGCTGAAAACTTTACGGCGGGAAGTGTTGCCTCGCGTATGATTGATGGACTTGGCTTTCGATTTTATTGGGCTACTGAAGGATTGCGTGCAGAAGACTTGAGTTTTAAACCAAGTGAGGGTGCACGTACCTCTGAAGAAACAATTCAACATATCTATGAGATGTCACGCATCATTGTAAACTCAACAACCAATACAGTA
Source organism: Cyclobacteriaceae bacterium (assembly GCA_035493595.1). GTDB lineage: Bacteria > Bacteroidota > Bacteroidia > Cytophagales > Cyclobacteriaceae > DATCRE01. The sequence continues at coordinate 11,092 of DATJHZ010000028.1, forward strand.
AACATATCTGGCAAGCATGAGAAAATTTCTTTTACAGAGATGCGTAAGCAAGTGCTCGAAAATTTAAAAGCGGCCAGTGATCGACTTCGTAAAAGCACAGATCTTGAAATGAAAAATTTTAAAATCATCTTCAAGAATGGTGAACAGGTTGAAGAGTATCCATTTTGGAATCAGCTCAACGGTCCTATTGCAGATTGTTTATGGCATGTAGGTCAGATTGTTTCCTTCAGAAGATCGTCAGGCAATCCATTTAACAATAAGGCAGAAGTATTCACAGGCACAGTTGAAAAATGATCTGTTAGGGTAGCCTCATTCAAAGACCTTTTTTGCGAATTACTGCGGAAATGCGGAATTTGAGCCCGAATGGAAAAATCAGACATGATCTACGGTACCCGTGCCGTGATGGAAGCTATCCTGGCGGGCAAACAGATTGAAAAAATATTGGTTCAATCAGGTTTAAACAATGATTTGATTAAAGAACTGATTCTAACTGCACGTGGAAAGAAAGTTCCGCTCACATTTGTTCCGGCAGAGAAACTTAAACGAATGTCGGCTAAAAATCACCAGGGTGTTATCTGCCTGGTTTCAGCCGTAAGTTATACCACGCTTAGTAATATTGTTGCTTCTGCTTTCAATGAAGGACGCGAACCTTTTTTGTTGGTGCTTGATCGTGTAACAGATGTTCGAAATTTTGGTGCCATTGTACGGACGGCGGAGTGCGCTGGTGTAGATGCCATCGTTATCAGTGAAAAAGGTAATGCACCGATTACAAGTGATGCTATGAAAACTTCTGCAGGTGCTTTAAACCACATGCCGGTTTGTCGCGAGCCTGATTTAAAGAAGACTATAAAATTTTTACAAGAGAGTGGTATACGTGTAGTGGCCTGTACTGAAAAAGCAGAGAAAACAATTTACGATATTGAGTTCAAAGGTCCTGTCGCACTCATCATGGGATCTGAAGAAGATGGTATCTCTGACATCCTGTTACGCGAAGCAGATGAACTTGCCAAGATACCGTTGAAAGGAAAAATAGAATCGTTGAATGTTTCTGTCGCCGCTGGTGTTGCTATTTTCGAAGTAGTAAGACAGTGGGGAAAGTAGGTTGACTCCAGGCAGCAAAGATTAAAGTGTAAGAACAATCGAATGTTGCAAACTTGTAACATATTGATGTTATAATTATTCCTTAGAGTTCATCCATCTTCTCCTTGCTTTCGTTTTCTTCAATATTTGTATCTTTAAAATACAATTACACCTACAATTAACCCCTTACTAAATGAGTGATCTTTTAGCAACTATTTTTCCAACAGAAAGTAACATTCCAGATCGATTTAAAATCACCACTACACTTGATCAACGCGAATATCTTGTGGATGGTGAAATGAAAATGTGGCCCGGTAATCTTAACCCGGTGCTAAGTCCTGTGTTCACAAAGGATGGCAATGAGTACAAGCAAAAGGTAATAGGAAGTACCCCACTTCTTACAACAAAAGAATCGTTAGAGGCACTTGCCGCAGCAGAGAAAGCGTATGATTTAGGTCAGGGCTTCTGGCCTACGCGCAGTGTAACAGAGCGAATTGAACATGTTGAAAAATTTCTAACCGCTATGCGTGCAAAACGCGAAGAGGTAGTGAAGCTTTTAATGTGGGAGATAGGTAAATCACTTAAAGATTCAGAAAAAGAATTTGATCGTACTTGCGATTATATTTCTGATACAATAAAAGCACTTAAAGATCTTGATCGCAATTCAGCTAAGATTATTGAAGACCAGGGCTTCGTGGCTCAGATCCGTCGTGTGCCAGTAGGTGTAGCGTTATGCATGGGTCCTTATAACTATCCGTTAAACGAGACCTTCACAACGTTGATACCAGCACTCATCATGGGTAACACGGTTGTGTTTAAACCTGCTAAGTATGGAGTTTTATTAATACGTCCGTTGCTTGAAGCTTTCAGAGATAGTTTTCCTGCGGGCGTGATTAACATTATATATGGTCGTGGTCGTGAAACTGTAGGTGCGTTGATGGAAAGCGGAAAGATTGATGTATTTGCATTTATCGGTACCAACAAAGGAGCGAATGAATTAAAACGACTTCATCCTAAACCACATCGATTAAAATCCATTCTTGGTCTTGATGCCAAGAACCCGGCTATTGTTTTGTCAGATGCTGATCTTGATAACGCTGTTAGTGAGTGTATCACCGGATCATTGTCTTTCAACGGTCAGCGTTGTACTGCACTTAAATTGTTATTTGTTCACAGCAGTGTTGTTGATGTGTTCATTGAGAAATTTAAAGCAGCCGTTAAGAAATTAAAACCAGGCATGCCATGGGATGATGGTGTTAATCTTACACCATTGCCAGAACCAGGAAAGACCGATTACCTGAAAGGTTTAGTTGAAGATGCTAAGAAGTATGGTGCTCGCATTGTGAATGAAAACGGTGGTGAAATAAATGAAACATTCTTCTATCCTGCGGTACTTTATCCAGTGAATGATAAGATGAGAATTTATGAAGAAGAACAATTTGGACCTGTTGTGCCTATTGTTCCATTCGATAAAGATGAAGAAGCGATTAACTACGTTGTCAATTCAAACTTTGGACAACAGGTAAGTATCTTCGGAAAAGATTCTAAGCGGGTAGCTAGAATCATGGATGCTTTTGTGAATCAGGTAGGTCGTATCAACCTCAATACACAAAGCCAGCGTGGGCCCGATACGTTTCCATTCAACGGTAGAAAAGATTCTGCTGAAGGAACACTTTCAATAGCCGATGCGCTGAGAGTATTTTCAATCCGTACCATTGTTGCCACGAAGAATACTGAAAACAATGTTCAGATGATTAGTAACATTATTCGCAATCGCGAATCTGTATTCTTGAGTACTGATTATATTATTTAAAATGTAAGTGCTCACTTCATTACTCTAATGGAGTGAGCATATTTTTTAAAATGAAAAAGCATCTCTCCATTCGCGTTGCGGGCAAAGTTCAGGGTGTTTACTTCAGGGCTTCAACCAAAGAGAAGGCCGATGAGCTTGGTATTGTCGGTATAGTTCGTAACGAACGTGATGGAAGTGTTTACATTGAAGCTGAAGCCGAAGAAGAAATACTTAAATCATTTGTAGCGTGGTGTCAACAAGGACCACGCGCCGCCAGAGTTGATCTCTGTGATATCAAAGAAAGCGAGCTAAAAGGTTATACACAATTCAGTGTTAACCGCTATTAAACGGTTAACCTTTGCGCAATGTAAATTACTCCTGCGTTTTGTAAACACGAACCATAAATACAAAATCTTTCCAGCGTTTAACTTGCTGTACACGGTTGTTGGTTTTTAGGTTGTTTTGCTTTGGCAATGCAACAGGAACGTCTAAAGAATCCAACGCTTCACTCGCAATAACATCATTTACAATAGTAGATTTAATTGCAAACGCAGCACCAGCAGTTTCTGTTTGAATACCGCTGATAATACCAATCAAATCTCCTTTGTTATTTAATAACGGACCACCACTATTACCAGGATTCACAGGCACTGAAACCTGATAAGCATTCGGATTTTGCTTATAACCTGTGAGTGCACTCACAGAACCT
>DATJHZ010000029.1:0-15051 GCA_035493595.1 Cyclobacteriaceae bacterium
GTTTTGATTGTTGCAGGAAGGGCATTCTTACTCGCCAACAAAATAGATTCTTTAATCTTATCCGCTATAAAATGTACAATTGAATCCTGATAAGAGCCGTACATAAATCCAACAGCACCTTTTCCCCAGTTACCAATACTGTTGTGACTATGCACAGCGTTGAGGTATGTGTTATTCAAGCTGAACCCAATAGAGGGAAGTTCTTTTTCTAAAACGGCAGTAACGGTAGGAGGAATAATTAAGAGATCAGCACTAACAATAGCAACTCTCGTATGCTTGTTACTAACAACTATAGCTCGAACAAAAATTGAATCATGTACCGTTGAATACAACGCTCCTTTACGATTGCCATATCCTGCAAGTGATATACGGTGATCTGGCGTAAGGTTTACTTTTGAATAACCAACTAAAAACGTTGAACCCTTGGTTACAGATTTTACTTTTTTCAGGCTATCCAATCTATCATTCATAGTTTGATAAAAAGAAGACTTGTGATAGTCGTATCGGTCAATGGGCAGAACCGATACTAACACAAACAACAGGAGTGCGCCTATTGTAAACAAAATTATAAATAAGAATGTCTTAAGAATCTTTTTGATCATGCGTGCAAGATGAGCTTTTTTATAATTCCAGAGAAGGAATAAAGAATACTTTAACGTTGCACGATCAGTTTTCCACTTTTTCTTAACGTTCTGCTACCGGAATTAATCACTAAATGATAGATGTAAATCCCTGCAGGTTGACCATTTCCAGAAGCGTCTGTTCCATCCCAAATCAGTGTATTGAGACCAACATGAAATGACTCATCGGAAAGTTTAATGTTGCTCAAAATCTTTCCCTCAACTGACTCTATCACAAGACTAAAATAATCTGGCGCCGTTTCTCCTGTAGCGAGAAAGGTAAAATTAAATGCAGATTGCGAAGGATTTGGATGTGGTGTATAGAAAACAAGTGAGTCTTCGTACTTCACATTAAACGTAATCTGATATGGATCTGCGCCATTACCATTCGCGTCCTGAGCTTCAACTTTCAATATGTAATTACCTTCTGGCAAATTCTCAGGCGTGTAATCAACTTTAAAATATGAATCGGTTGTTGCCGGATACCACTTAACATGACTATCGGACATTGGTATACGTTTAAATGTGCAGTCCTCAGAGGCACATGGGTACTGCATGTAAATATTAACGCCAATAGTATCTGTTTTCAGAATAACAGAATTCTCATCCCATACCTGAGCTTCAATTTTAGGATTAGCGGAAACAAAATCGCCATTCTCAATAACCCTCCCGTCGATTAAAACATTTAGTACCGGGTTATAGATATCGCTTTCAACAAAGAGAAAATCAGCGAGCTCTAGTGTGTTGTTATCATAATATTGTTCGGGCTGTAAATATGGATTTACAAAAACCGTCACATCATTTAATCCACCTAAACCAAAAGTACTTGTGCCAATCTTAAATTTTGTTGTATCCGATGGAGATGGTGCAACAATGTTAAATTGTTTCTTTTGCAACGTCCTGGTTGTCTTGTTGAAAAATTCATATTGAACTACAAGCGAATCCTGAAAGTCTCTATCACTGATATTAACAAAACTGTATTCATTACTCCAATCCAATCCTTCTTGTACAGATTGTTGTGTAGTACTACCCTTGTAAACCAATAAGCCTTCAGCTACTGGCTCATAAATAACGAACCAGTTATGAAGCTGAGTTGGTGTCAGGTTTGTGCTGTCGCTTACGTGATACACTAATTGTAAGAAAGGATATTTCGAGGCATCAACAGACGATAAATTCTGACTTGATGAAACATCTGTAAACAATACAGTTTGTTCACCTGAAAAAGATATTCCTACAATATCAAAACTCACATCGTCTTGAGATTCTTTTTCTTTAATACGCTCACTGAAATTCTGCCACTGTTGTGCCGGGCCAATAGTAGGTGACTTCATATCTCCGCTTAAATTACTACCCGTGAGTGTTGCATCAACTTGCAGTGTTTGTTGATTTACCGGACTTGCAGATGATCTGTAAATTTTCGCTGTGCCTGGCGTTGCGCCTTTCTTACCAAAAATAATAATTGGCTCGCCTGCTTGAAATGAACTGATCTGCGCTAACGAAACACCAAACAAACCCAGTTTATTTTTAACTGTTGATGACCATGTACTGAAGCTGGCATCGCCCATGGTAAAAAGCACAACGGAATCACCCAAAATAGTATTGTCAACCATCTGAGCAATATCATCTCCGTTGCCAGTATCCATTTCCGTTGGCGCGAAACTGTGAATTATCTGAGGTGCTCGTCCACAAGAGCGGGGATTAAAGAAGGGAACAGTGAGGTATGGAACTGTTGTTGTTTTGTGGAAGGCTAAAATATTAAGTGTGTTCGTACGACACCCTCCACCTTGTGTATATAGATTGTACTCAGCGTTGTTTAATTTTACCGATACGTTTGTATAACTTATACTGCTCGCTGAGCCAAATGTTGTAACCGAAATATCTGTTACCGTCTTGTCAAATTCCAATCGGCGGTCTGTGTTGTTTTCAGTCAGTCCTGCTGTACTATTTTTTTGATACTGCGGAAAGTGTATCTGAGCCCATCCCGCGCTACCGTTGTCAATGTAGGTAAATGAGTTCATGACCCAGTCCGTACTCTCACCTGAGAGCGGTTGTGCAAGTTTAGTGCGCCAGTAATATGCGGTGCTATCCTTTGAAAGAATTGTTATACTCTGTTTGGCCAGCACTGTTCCCTTTACAGTGAATTGCATTTTAAAGGGACTGTTAAACGTTGCTGCGGTATCAACCTCAACATTAAAATCGCGTTCGCCAGAAAGCAAATCTGTAGTTTGAAAAACCAGGTTTACTGCTGTTCCATTTACGATGGAGAAATCAGATGGGAAAACATTCTTGGTTCCGTTAAGTGGTATTAAAAAAGATTTCGTGGCTCCATTGTTAGTTTCGTCCAACTCATCAACGGTATCATCAGAATCTACTTTTACGGTAAAGCTGTTATTTCCAAAACCTTTTTCCTGATCTTTTTTTACTACAAAAAGAAGTGTGTCTGCATACTTAACAGGATCGTAAACCTGCTGATAGGTTGCTGTTGAGTTATCATTGAACGTTCGCTTGACCTGAACTGATAACGGCTTTTCTTTAGCCTGTCCAAAATTGCGAACAATGATTCGAAGTGCGAAAGAATCTGTGGTAACAGAAATTGGTTCACCCGTAAAGGATTCAATAAAAAGATTATTATCATTTATTTCATAATCAGCTTTCTTCGCGCCAAATAATTTCATGGCAGGATCACCCAATAAAATCATCTGCTGTACCTGTGCAATTTCAAAAACACTTGGTGTTGATGAATATCGAATCGCTACTTCTTTTTGAATATCACCTAACCCTTTATGTATAAACACTGAATCGCCATAACCAACTTCATAAAAAACATCAGAGTATTTCTTGAGTAAATTTTCAAAACCGTAAGATGCATCAGCGATAAATCCTATTGCTCCTTTGCCCGGAGTGTTAACCCAGTCTTCTCCAAAGATACTGGCATCCAAAAAGAATGATCCCACATTACACCCATTCATAAGCAAGGTTGGATACTTACCTGGATTGTTATACCCCATGACAGGATCTGAAGCAAAACCTATTTCAAAGTCAGTAGCACCAGGTGAAGAGTGTCCATAAAATGTTACCAGGTTTAAACCCTTATTAACTTCTGTTGAAACATTTATCAGTTTTATGTCTGTGCTTTTTTTAGCAATGGCCTGCACACTTCCTCCCAGGTGATAACCTTCAGCCGTCTTCTGAAAATCTTGCATATAGGCACGAAATTGTTCTGGCTCTCCAACTCTGATACCTCCACTGAGGTGAAGTAAATTTTTCCTCCACAATCCATCAAAAGGCAGAGCTTCCATTTCTTTAACTTTATTAAGATAAGCCGCTACATCATTAGGAGTAGATGCTGTTATGCGCCCGGTCGGAACAGCTGGTTCATTTTGTGTGCCTGCCAAACCAACCGTAAAAAACATATCAGAACCTGGATAACCAGAGGTCGGAACCAGATCCTTAAATTTAGTAAGTGTTGGTTGCCTGTTCGTGTTATAATTTACAAGCAAGCCTTTACCAATGATAAAAAGATATTTAGGTGGCTTAACAGAACACAAAAATTTCATAAAATGAAATATGGCAAGCGGAGAAACTTCTCCATAGTTATACTGGTCATAGAGTTGGTTGATATCAACAATCAATGTGTCATATCCCCCACCTGCAGTTGATGCGCGATAATCTCCGTATGCTTTTACAGGATCCGCATATCCTAACGCAGACTTTCTCAGCTGCTTGTTACTGATAATAATATAATCCTGTAAGCCAGGAGAAGTTTGTCTGAATGTTACTTTTTTAATCTGAGCAGGTGTTAATACCACATTTGTAGATAACACTTTTCTTGCACTGCTTGTCGATGGAATTACTGCATTAAGAGTGGTCGTTGATGTTACACGGATGCGAACCACATTGTTTGGATCAGTAACATCAAACAATCTAAGATTAGATGCTGGATTCTGAATTTCTATGTAGGACTTGTCTGATGAGTTTTCTGCAAGTGTATATACTTTCTCACTGAGTCCATCTGAACTAAAGGTCTGAGGAAAATTTATCTTAAGATAAGAAACACTAATTCTATCGGGTTGACCTCCAACACCTGATGCACTTACTCTTATTGTAATTTTCCCGCCCGAACTTATATCAGTCCACTCCAGAGGAATAGTAACTTTTGAAGTTGTGAATCCGAAAAAATCTACCGTTGAAGCAGTTCGTAAAGATGCGGGATCTGATCCAACAGATATGACAGTTTCATGACTCTCCAGATTGCGACCAATCAGCAACAACTCTAGTTGAGGCTTTCCATTGGTGGCATCACCATGTACTGCATTTGTTATGGTATAGTCTAAAAAAGATCCTTGCCGTATTTCTACTCCAGACCATCCTTCAGTTTCATCAAAAAAAGAATTGTGAATATAATCTCCGTAAGTCACTCCTCCCCAATAGCCGCCATCACTCAGCACTGTGAGTAATTCTTCATTGTGAAAACTCTCTTTAGGAATACCGCCAACATTTATTTCGGTAGAATAAAACATTCTCGACCCCAGTACTGGCAGTGGATTAAAGGTTAAGAAATAACTTGTGGTATCACTGAATAAATTAATGTAAGTATGGGGCTGCAATGTTGAAGGCCTGTACAGTTCACCATCCATGGTACCGTCATTGCGCTGGCCATAGAACTCTATAAAATCAGCAGCATCAAATTTTGCATCGCTTTCTCCATCTACATAAATGGCTTGTTCAACACCACGATGATAGAGTTGCAGACGTCTTGGGTCAACTACGTCAACCGGGAAACCTGCGTTTTGAAGATTAGAATAAGTAAGCCTGTAAATACCATTTTTGGCAACTGGTATTTTATAATAGAATTGATTGAAGTTGATCCACTCACTGCCAACCTGAGCAAAACTTTGGAGGGTTGTAAATGATATACCAATAATTAAAATCCACCTCTTAAGCCCCAAAACCATCATTTTTAAATTCTTGATTAGATAAAAGTAGTGAAACCATCTGCGTCCGTCAAAAATGGATACCAATGTCTGTCAGGAAGTAAGTTTAAATGTCATTACTGTCAAAAAATGCAGAAACTGATAAATTTTTATGCTTGAAAATCAGTGTGTTACATTAATTTAGGAAATAATATTCCATAGTACTTGGCCATACATAGTACTTTACCGTATTAATACTCAGATAGAATCTTTAATGATTTGGATGTATGAACCTTGAAAACACGCAAGTACAGATGAGAAAGGGAATATTAGAATACTGCATCCTCCATATTATATCGCGCGGTGAGGTTTATGCCTCTGATATGCTGGACGAACTTACCGCTGCGAAAATAATTGTTGTGGAGGGCACTTTATATCCCCTACTTACGCGATTAAAAAACGCAGAACTTTTAGAATACAAATGGGTAGAATCTAAGTCAGGCCCGCCGCGCAAATACTATACCTTAACTGATAAGGGAAGTAAATTTTTAAGAAGCCTGGCCGAAACATGGGATGAGCTTATTCACTCCACCCAAATGATCACGTCTAAATCTAATGCTTAATCACCTCTGACTTTTTTAACCATTAATATGAAAAAGAATATCAGTATCAACATCAGCGGCATAATCTTCCACATCGAAGAAGACGGCTATGAAAACCTTCGCAAATACCTTGATTCAATTAATAAATACTTTTCGTCTTTTGAAGACAGCAGTGAAATTCTGGCTGATATTGAAAGCCGCATAGCTGAAATCTTTTTGTCAAAATTAAATGAAGGCAAGCAGGTTATTACAGCTGATGATGTTCACTCCCTGATTTCGACTATGGGTAGCGTTAATGACTTTAAGGCTGCAGAAGAACAGGAGTTTCAACAAGAGAAGTCGTCGAAGCAAACTTCATCCGAGCAAAAAAGTTATTCGCCACCGAAACAATTATTGCGTGATCAAAAACGAAAAACATTGGGTGGTGTCTGCGCCGGTATTGGAAGTTACCTCAATGTAGATCCGGTATGGATCAGATTGATCTTTGCGCTTCTTGCCTTTGTATATGGAATAACCATCATCGCTTACATCATTATGTGGATTGTTGTTCCCGGATCATTCGACCTGGAAGAACCTGAGATAAGCAAAAAGATGTTTCGAGACTCAGACCGTAAAGTGTTGGGAGGCGTTGCCGGTGGATTAGCTGCTTACCTGGGAATTGATGTTGTCGCTGTACGCGTTCTGTTCATTGCATTCATGTTCGCAGGCGGCTTAGGTTTTCTTATCTACATTGTGCTTTGGGTGGTGTTACCCGAAGCCAAAACACTTACTGACAAAATGCAAATGCAGGGCGAGCCTGTCACGCTTTCGAATATTGAATCGAACTTAAAAAAAAATCAGAACTTAGGTGGCAATGATAATGAAACACCTTTAACAAAAATACTTCTCTTTCCCTTTCGCTTAATAGCCATGCTGCTTACTGGCCTGGCAAAAATTCTCGGTCCTGTTGTTGACGTATTTCGCGTAGCCATAGGAATAATTATTATGCTTGTAGGACTCGCCCTGATTTTGGGTTTCGTGATCTCGGGTGGTGTTCTTATTGGTTTATTAACCGGACATGCTTTACCGATGTGGTGGGGAGCTGATTTCAACGAGATTAGTTTTCCAGTTGAAATTTTTCAAAATACATTTCCTGGATTCACTATACTGGCTGCTTTTGTTGTTGTCGTTGTACCTGCAATCTTTATTATGTTGCTTGGTATCTCTACTGTAGCTAAGCGAATTGTTTTTGGTGCTGCTGCCGGCTGGACACTGTTTGTATTATTCTTTGCCAGTGTTGGCGTGCTTGCTATATCGGTTCCTAGAATTATTTATTCATTCAAAGAAGAAGGTGAATATAAAACAGAGAGCAGATATCAACCCATTGGAAAAACACTTGTACTGAAAATAAATCAAACCGGTCTTGATGATTACAAGAAAACATCGTTAAGCCTTAAGGGATATGATGAAGCAGGATTAAAACTTGTGCAGACATTTAAAGCGCAGGGTAGCACAAAACAAAATGCTATTGATAATGCTCACATGCTTGATTATCATGTAGACTTCAGAGATTCAACATTGACTTTTGATAGCAATATTCAATTTAAGAAGGACGCTAAGTTCAGAGATCAAGAACTTGATATGACATTGTATATCCCATACAATAAGCCGTTCATCATGGATGAAGATGTAAGCCGTTTCATATCTCAGATTGTCAGGTATGAGAACCTCGATGGATACACCTGGAAAATGACAGAGAAAGGTTTAATTTGTGTTAATTGTCCAATAGAAAATGAAAATCATAATGATGATGATCACAATGGTGTGGATAATGAGAATGAAATTTCAACACATGACGATTTAACAGATTTTGATGCTATCGACATGAATGGATTAATGAACGCCACGATCAAACAAGGCGACAACTACTCTGTCGAGTTATCAGGCCCTGAAGATGTAAAATCAAAGTATGATGTTTATAGAAGAGGAAACACACTCATTATTGAAAACAACAACGATTATAAATTTTTCTGGAAGAGATTGCACCAATCCGAAATTCATATCAATATTACAATGCCCCGCCTCGAAAAACTGGAAGCCAAAGGAGCTGGTAATATAAAATTTGAGAACTTTAATACCGACAATATGGAAATTGAAGTTCTGGGTGCCATGACTGTTACGGGTGAAGCACATACGCAGGAAATGAAAATTAATGTTAGCGGCGCCTCAACAGTGTCGTTGAAAGGCAGCAGTGAAAATATGGATGCTACTATACTTGGAGCATCAAACCTTAACGCTTATGACTTTGAGGTGAACGATGCTAATGTAGAGGCAAACGGAGCATCAAGTGCAAAAGTCCATGTCAACGGTCATCTTGATATGGAAGAAGGAATTGCCAGCCACATTGACTATCACGGACGACCCGAAGTAAATAACCATAATTAAAACTGCTATGCTTTTTATTCTACTATTTCTCCTCCTCTATCTCATGATTGCCTTCTGGCTATGATGAGGTATAATTCAATGAAAAACTTATTTATGTCAGGCCATGTGCCTGACATTTTTATTTTATAACTTTAGTATGCTAATGGAGAGCTAAAATTCGTTGTAACGGAAACTTTAAAATTACAACCCGATGAAACGCGCGCTCACATTCCTTATTTTCTCTCTGATCGTTATGCAAAGTTATGCTCAACGTGAAGGAATTCAGGGAGAAGTTTTTTGGCTTAGCGGAAATCAAATGCCCGGACCAGGCAAAGTATCATCACCACAACAAGGCGTAGTTCGCGAAATTTATATCTATGAAGTGACGCGCCTTCAGGATACTGAACAGGCTGCTGATGGCTTTTTCACCATCGTAAAAACACCACTTGTAACTAAAACCACAAGTGATGCAAATGGATCTTTTCATGTTAAGCTTCCACCAGGTGAATACTCACTCTTTGTAAAAGAAGAGAAAGGATTATTTGCCAACCTTATCAGCAATGATGGCAAAGTCAATTCCGTTTTGGTGAAGCCAAAAAAATATTCATACATCACCATTGCGATAGATTACGAGGCTGTATTTTAATTTACCCACAAGCTTAAGACTCCTAATAAGATCCGTCAGCAAACGGCCGCGACCCCATAAAAAAGAAAGAAGCCATAATATATCGTTTGCCCTTTGTCACAGGGCGGGCTCCGTGGAGATAACCCAACAATCCGGGATGGATTGAAGCGTAGCCAGGCTGCTCAGCTTTCACCAATTTTTTAAACTTCGGAAAGAATGTACCCCCACCTTCATACTCTGTATTGAGTGTAACAATTAAAGACAAATAACTTCCATCATTATGTAAACCTAAATGACCCTGATTCTCGGCGAGGTAACGAACAATAAAATTCTGCGAAACCAAATTCTTCCACCCTTCGCCGTGCAATTGATATTTATGCATCACCAATGGATACAAAAAATTCTTCAATGCATAGCTGTAGATCTCATCAAACCCAAAAGAACTTAATTTAATATCGATAGGTGCTTCATCTTTATGTCTGTAGTTTGTCCATTCGCCAAAGTGTTCAGCTTCTTCAATAATTTCTTTGCAGAAGAGTGGAGTAAACAACGGGAAACAATAAACATTATCGATGGGCTCATCACAAAGCAAATCAAACTCGCCTTGAACAAGTTGCGGATTAATATACTTCTTTACCCACGCCTCGTCATTTTTGATATCAAGATCGAAGAGCTGCGGATGCATTGGCTTATATCCATCAACAGAATCTTTTCCAGAATCTTGTTCAATAAAATTTTTCATAGGCGCCAGTGCTGTCAGCGTGCCTGAAAATTGTTTTTGTAAATTTTTATCGGGATGTAATCCCTGCATAGCCATGAGAAAATCACTTACAGGAATTAATTTCTGATCGTTACCTGCATCCAGAAGTTTGGCAATTCCAATATCATTGAGCAGATAAGCATAAGAACCTTCACTATAACCAGGCACCACCAATCCACCAGACTCAAACGGAATATCCGATCCATGTGATTTTCTTCCGAGATATAACAAGTCCCAGGGCTCATCGGTATTCAGGATATGATAATGACTGGCCGAGGGCAAAAAACTCTCTTCTAAAACAAGAACAGATTTATGATTTTCTTTTCTGGCTTGCTGCCATACTTTGTGATGACATTGAGCTTTTAAAACTTCTAATGATAAATGAGCACTATCGTCATAATTAATAATTGTCACAGGAGCTTCATTGGCAATGGTAATAGATTTGAGACGGGAAGAAAAAACCTCTTTTTTCTTGTCAGTATTGCCTGAGGCAATGATAAAAACGCTGTCTACCCTATTCATTCCACGAGGTATTTTCCAACAAGATACACGCTGGGAAATCATTTGAAAACGAAAGATGATTAAAATTGAATTTTCAGGAAATTAGATCCAAATCAACATTGTATAATTTTATTTGTCCGGCCATGCAACCCCGTTCGTTAAACAGGCATCTTATACCCGAAATCACTAAATGGAATTCAAAATTTACCGGGCCAAGGAAGATGAGTTAATCAAAGGGTGCATCCGGCGCGATCGTAGCGCTCAGAAGCTCCTATACGATACTTTCTCGTCTAAAATGTACGGGTTATGCTACCGGTACTGTAAAGATTCCATGACCGCCGAAGACATTCTGATTACAGCCTTTACCAAGATCTTCGAGAAAATAGAGCAGTTTAAAAGCGAAGGAAGTTTTGAGGGGTGGATCCGCCGGATTGTTGTAAACGAAGCCCTCACCTACCTACGAAAAAACAGATCCATGTACCTGGAAACAGAACTCGACCAGGTTGATTACGAACCCCAATATGAGCGCCTGAGTGACCATCTTGAAACCGAAGATCTCCTCAGAATGATTCAGGAACTTCCAACAGGTTACAGAATTGTATTTAACCTGTATGCCATTGACGGATTTACACACAAAGAGATAGCAGAGCAATTAGGAATCAGTGAGAATACATCAAAGTCTCAACTGAGCCGGGCCCGCACCTATCTTCAAAAAGTATTAGTTGAGAATGATTGGATTACCAATTCTAAAGTAAGTAATGATGATGCAACAACCAGATAAACTCTTTCGCGAAAAGCTTGAGCAGTATCAGCGACCTGCACCGGCAAGCGCCTGGGATAAAATAGATGCCAACCTTAACAAGAAAAGTAACAAAGGACTTTGGCTGAAAATTGCTGCATCACTTTTACTGGTAGCACTGGCAGGATATTGGTTCTGGCCTGCATCCAAGCCATCACAGGTAGCCGTCATTCAAAAAAATAATGCTGAGCATCATATCATCAAAACACCAATCGAAAAGAAAAGTGCACATTCTGATAAAGCTATCACGCTGCCAGTGCCAGTTGCAAAGAACGTGCGCGTAAAAAGAAATCATCACAAGCATACTCCAATTATTAAAAACGAACCAGTTGAATCTCATACGGAAGAAATTATTTCTGAAACACCTTTGGAAAATAAACCTGTTGAAGAGTTGCTCATCGCACAACATGATGTGATTAATCATGAAGATTCAATTGTTAGTAATGTTGTATCAACCAATTCAACAGAGGTTGCGTCCGTTGAAAATTCAACAACACTTATTTATACAGCTGATGATGTAAATAAATATCTTACTAAAAATGTTGAGCCTCAAGCAACCACAGAGGCACAAAAACAATCTACGTTTAAAAGGCTGCTGAACAAAGCTTACGACCTGAAGAACAATCAGGATCCGTTAGGTGGATTAAGGCAGAAGAAAAATGAAATTCTGGCGCTGAATTTCAAGAAAGAAAAACGTGGACAAAACAAATAACCAATGAAAAAATTTAGCCTGATAGTATTGATAAGTACTGTGCTGTTGAAAACAGGGTATGCACAAAAAAGAGATACCGTTATTGTTGAGCTTGCCAAAACAAGTAAAGTAATATTTACTATACAAGACAAAAAAGATCTTGAGATTTTAAAACATTACGATTTTCAAAAATTATTTCAGGATGTTATTGCCAACCTGGAGAAACGTGATTCTGCAACAATAAAAAAAGATTCAGTGCAAACTCCCGTTGCTAAAACAGAATCTGAAGATGACGACAAATTCTGGCACAAGCATGAAGGTAATGATGACGATGACGACGACAATGATGATGACGGTGGTAATTGGAATCATAAACATTGGAGAAGAACATCTCAATCATTCAACTTTGATCTGGGCATGAATAACTATTTGAGCAAAGGGAAATTTCCCGATAGCAAAAATGAAGCGTATGCTGTAAAGCCCTGGGGCTCGTGGTATTTTGCAGCTAACTCCATACAACGTTCTCGTCTTGGAAAAAACTTCTTTATGGAGTGGGGAGTTGGTATGAGTTGGTACAATTTCAAATTCCAGAATAGTAATACGATTATTCAAAAAGATGACACCGGTGTAAACTTCATTCCCGATCCCCGAGGTTATGATTATCTTAAAAGTAAACTTACTGCAACGTACATCAACGCATCACTTATACCCATTATCGATTTTGGAGATCATAATAAGAAGCACCGTGTATGGGATGGTGATGGCGACTCCTTCCGCATTGGCTTAGGCCCCTACGTTGGCTATCGTATCGCCAGTCACTCAAAACTTCTTTATAAAGAAAATGGCCATCGCGAAAAAGATAAGGACCGTGATAGTTTTTATCTTAACAATGTACGCTATGGAGCCCGTCTTCAGCTCGGCATTCGCTCAACAGACTTCTTTTTCAATTATGACATGAATGAGCTCTTTACAAGCGGCAAAGGTCCTAACCTCAATGCCTTCAGCTTCGGAGTAATCTTTTAATGATTAACTACCCGTTATCGGTTTGCAAATACCGGTAACGGGTAATTTTAGAAACTATCCTTCTTAAATAATACCATCTCGCGTTCATCGCCCTTCAGTTTTAATTGTTTGCATACTGCACTTGGCCTTGGCCACAGAATAAGCAACAAGATTAGCGTGAATGCAAAGAGCGAAATAAAAATAAGATGATCAGTCAGGTAATAGCCAAGCGCCATCATAAGGCACGACAACGTGATAACAGCATAGCGTATCACTGCCATAGTATAATACCGATCTAATTTTTCGCTAAGTAAAACAGCCTTCCTGATCTTCTTCATGGACTGATAAAAAATAATCGACACGATCACTGCATCAACCAAAGCAAAGCCAATCAGTACGCTCATAATTACAGTTGTGTCGTCAGCACCAAGCGTCACAATTTTATCGGGGGGACTCGCAATCAGAAAAATAAATACTAGCAGAGGCAGCAAAACCAACAGGTAAAGAGCATTTTGAAGTTTATAAAAATATTCTTGCAGGGATGTGAACTTCATCTTAATTTTTAAATTGGCGTTTAGAAAATTTCCCAATTTGAAAGCCAAGTTAAATGATGTGATTAATTTTCTGTATTTTAGAGTTTATTTTTAATATGTCAGAAGTAGTAAATTTATCCCGGAAGGAGCAAGTTATCCGAAAAGCTGCAGAGCTTTTCAAAGAAAAAGGATATGCGGCCGCTTCCATGCGCGATCTCGCCCAGAAGCTTGGTATAGAAGCAGCGAGCTTGTATTCCCATATCAAATCTAAAGAAGAAATACTCCATACGCTGTGTTTTGACATGGCGGCAGAATTCAGAAGATCGCTCGAATCTGTGGAAAAAGAGCAAAATCTAACGGCTAGCGAAAAACTTCAAAAAGGTATTATAGGCCACATTCAGGTTATGGCCAAGGATTTAACAGCATCTGCGGTGTTTATGAATGAGCACCGCCACTTAAGTCAGCCATCACTGCGCGACTTCCTTTTATTGCGCATAAACTACATTAATCGCTTCAAAACAATGATTGAAGAGGGTGTAGCCAAAGGTGAATTTAAAAGCACAATAGACAAGAAACTTGCTGTAATGACGCTTTTCTCATCTCTGAACTGGATGCCCATGTGGTATGATCCAGATGCCGCTATTGAGCCTGAAGACCTTGGTCGTCAGTTGGCTGATATGCTGGTAAATGGTCTCCGAAAGGACAAGTAAACTTCTTCAACAATCGTTTTTGGAACTCTGCTAACAACCGTTTGGTTTTACTATCTTTAGGGCAACCTAAATTGAAACTATGTACGGAGGGGGAAATACTTTTGAAGGAATTGTAGACGATAGCCTCGCGCACGAGGATCCGCTAAAGCTTGCTGCCTTTGAAGCTCGCATTGAACGCGGCGATAAAATTGAGCCCGTAGACTGGATGCCTCAACTTTATCGCAAGCAACTCATCCGCATGATTGAGCAGCATGCCCACAGTGAGATCATTGGGGCTTTACCGGAAGGAACCTGGATAACCCGTGCCCCTGGCTTCAAACGTAAGCTCGCCCTGATGGCCAAAGTACAAGACGAAGTTGGTCATGCCCAACTTTTATATGCCGCAGCCGAAACATTAGGCAAGAGTCGTGAAGCCATGATAGCAGACCTGCTTTCGGGTAAATCAAAATATTCTAACATCTTTAATTATCCTGCCTTCACCTGGGCCGATGCCTGTTTCATTTCATGGCTGGTAGACGCCGGCGCCATCGTTAATCAATTGGCAAATGCCAAAGGAAGTTACGGACCTTATTGCCGGGCACTTGATCGCATTTGTGCTGAAGAATCTTTTCACCTAAAATACGGACACCACTGTGTAATTTACCTGGCAGCAGGCACATTGAAACAACGTGAAATGTTTCAGGAAGCTATTAACCGCTGGTGGGCGCCCATGATGCACTTCTTCGGACCGTCCGATAAAATTTCAACACACACGCAGGTATTGATGAAATGGAAAGTAAAGATGTCATCCAATGATGATGTTCGAAATCAATTCCTGGATATGTATGTTCCCAAAATATGGGAACTAGGATTTACCATACCAGATTCAAACCTGAAGAAAAATACCGACACC
>DATJHZ010000030.1:0-8787 GCA_035493595.1 Cyclobacteriaceae bacterium
GGTTGGTGGAGATGCTGATCCATATCAGTTAAATCTCACGTATGGACTAAAGAATTTCTCATTGCTAGGAAAACCTCTTGGAGAAATATCTAATACCAGTATTCCTAATCTCCAGCTAAAACCTACTCGCACCTATTCATACGAGTTTGGTACGGAGTTGAGAGCATTCAATGACAGAGTAAAACTTGACGCTTCTTACTATCACACCAGTACCATTGATCAGATTCTGCCACTTATTATTCCAGCAACAAGCGGATATAATTCAGCCGTTGTTAATGCTGGTGAGATTACAAATAAGGGAATAGAAATTTTGTTATCTGGTACACCACTTTCAGTTTCAGGATTCACCTGGGATGTTACACTTAACTATGCGCGAAATGTAAACAAGGTTGTTAAACTTCATGAGCAGGTTAAAGATTATACGTTGGCCAATGCGCGCTGGGCTGGTGCTGCTGTTATGGCACGTGAAGGACAACCCTTTGGTGTTATCGTAGGTAAGAAGTTAATGCGTGATCCCGATGGAAATGTAGTTTACAACAATGCCGGGTTGCCAACGTTTGGCACAACGCAGGAAGTTCTCGGACGTGGTGTTTACAAGTGGATCTCAGGTGTTACCAATACATTTACTTATAAGGGATTCAGACTTAGTGTTCTGGTTGATCTTAAAGTTGGCGCGAAAATGTATTCTATGAGTAATGCATTAGCCTATACTAATGGTACTGCTAAAGAAACATTAAAGGGTCGTGCAGAATGGTATGCATCGGAAGAAGCACGCATGGCTGCAGGTAAAACTTCTGCAGAGTGGACACCTACAGGTGGTTATGTTGGTAATGGTGTGATCAATACAGGTACTGCTGAAAATCCAACGTATGTTAAGAATACCATTGCTGTTAATCCACAAACATATTGGGGTACCTTTTTAACAAATTCACCAGAGCCATTTATTTATGATGCTACATATGCCAAGTTGAGAGAAATGACTTTTGGTTACACGTTGCCATCGAGGCTTATTGCTAATACACCTTTTCAGAGTGTAACGGTAAACTTTGTTGCACGCAATCTATTTATTCTCTACAGCAACATTCCTAACATCGATCCGGAGTCTAACTATAACAATAGCAACGGGCAAGGACTGGAGTATGGTTCTATTCCTTCGAGGAGAAGTTATGGTTTCAACCTTAATGTGAAATTTTAATAACCTGAAACGATGACAATGATGAAAACAAATCTATATAAAAAATTAGGCATTGCTGTTTGTACAGTACTGCTGGTGATGGGCTGTGATAACTTCGAAGAGATGAATCGCAATCCAACAAAGGCAACGGATATGGATCCGAATCTCATGTTGCCTACGATACAATTGCAATTGTCTGGCGGACAATATGAGCAATGGCGCAATGGATTTATTTATGCCGATGAATGGATGCAACACTGGGCAGGAGAATATGCTTCTACTGAATACGGTGGAAAAGGTCAGAAGCGCGATGATTACATGAGTGCGTTGTGGGATACTCAATATCCACGTGAAGTAAAAAATATTGTCGACATGGTTTCGCGCACTACTGGTGACGCTGCCAATGTTAACATCAATTCGGTATCACGCATCATGAAAGTTTATATCTTCTCGCGCCTTACAGATCTGTACGGAGACATTCCTTACTTCCAGGCTGGTAAAGGTTATTATGATGGAGTGCTTACTCCTGTGTATGACAAGCAGGAAGATATCTATACAGATTTTTTCAAAGAGCTTGATGAAGCTGTTAAAGCGTTTGATGCATCAAAGGCACCTGTTACGCAAGATTTCTATTTTAATGGTGACATTGCTAAGTGGAAGAAGTTTGGTAACTCCCTTCGTCTGCGCCTGGCTATGCGTCTCACTAAAATTGATTTAGCAAAAGCAAAGACAGAAGCTGAAGCCGCTATCGCCGGTGGCGTTATGCAAAGCAATGCCGACATGGCTGTAATGCAGCACATAGACGTTCCGTTTGGTGGCGATGTTTATGGAGGAAATGGAACATCGTATGTGTTCATGAATTCATCTCCTGTTGAAAGTACATTTCGTATGTGTTCAACATTTGTTGATTACCTGGTGAGCATGGATGATCCACGAATAACATTATATGGTGGAAGTTATTTAAAGGATAATGATCGCACAGATATCACTTCAGCCGTCTACGACAAAGTTGGCAACTATCATGATATGTCGCTTCCTCCAAGTACATTCTCGTATGAAGTTACTGGAGGATCAATCTCGATTGACGTGAATGGTACACCTACTACCGTGTCGCCAATCCTTCAGCGTTTACAACCTTCCAAATATATTTCAGCTATTAACGCACCATACATTATGATGAGTTATGCTGAGGTTGAACTATGGATGGCTGAAGCAGCATTTCGCACCTGGAATACTGGAAGTACTGCAGATGTTCATTTCAAAAATGCACTCGAAGCTGGTGTACAACAAATGACTGTTTATGGAGCGCCTGAAGTTCCTGCAAATCAGATTACAGATTTCGTTGCAGCCAACCCTCTTGTGATGGGAACTGAATTACAACAGATCAATACACAGCTGTGGGTGAACTTCGCATTGAATGGACAAGAAGCATTTGCGAATTGGCGCCGATCAGGTTTTCCAGCAATTGTTTATCCTAATCGCGATCCGGGTGTTAATCAGTCTAATGGAAAAATTCCAAGACGTATGCAGTATTCTGTTAACGAGTATTTATTGAATGGCGATAAGGTAAAAGAAGCTGCTGCACGCATGGCTGATGGCAAAGACCTTTGGACAAATAGTGTTTGGTGGGATAAGCAATAATTAAACATCTAAAATCTGAAACATGAATAATATTAAATCAATATTCTATATCCCGATTGTGCTGATAGCATTGCTATTCTCAGGCTGTGATGATACTGCAGAAAACCCAACGTTTTCTTCGGATGAAATACCTAGGATTTTCAATTGGGTTAACACCTATACAACTAATATTGTTGATTCATTAGTACTGGATCCGCCTGTTTCTCCTTCGCAAGGTGCTACGTATAAATGGACCATTGATGGTGTTGAAGTATCAGCTAAAAAACACTTCAATCATACATTCGACGAAGCCAAGAACTATACCATCAAGTTTGAGGTAACACGCAATGGTGTTGTCAATTCAAGAACGGCGCAGGTAATTGTAATCAAACCATTTGTTCCGAAAACTTATAACAAGAAAATGGTTGGCTTCCTTACTCGCACTGGTATCCTTGATGATATTAATTTTGATAACCTTACACATCTCGTTATATCATCTGCTCTGGTAGGGGAGGTTGATGGTCAGGAATCTTTGGTGGATACAACGTTCACCGGTATGAATATTCCGCTAATCGTTAAAGCTGCGCATAATGCTGGTGTCTATGTTATGCTTGATGTAACAGGAAACATGGCCCCTATAAACGGTGGTGGCTTGTATGCTGATTATGGTTTTTACAACGTAATTAAGGTTACGGACAAACGTGACAAGGCCATTACAACGATTATGAAGTTTGCTTCTGATAATGATCTTGATGGTGTTAACATCTTCCTGAACAATACATCAGAAGGACCTGATGCTTTGAATGCAGATATTGTTAAGGGATTCTTTAATGCGATACCTGCTTCTTTGCCAAAAGGTCCAAGCAACAAATTCTTTTATAGTGCTTCTGTTCCTGGCGGTTGGACTACCGGCGCATTAAGTTCTATCGCAACTATAGAAGCCATTGATTGGGTTAATATTCAACCGTATCGTTATGAAGATCTTGCGCCAACTTCTCATTCGCCGTTCTGGGCATTCACTGATCTTGCTGCAACATGGATAAGCTACGGATTACCTAAGGAGAAAGTAGTTGGTGGATTCCCTGCCTTTGGTTTGCATTATCACATGCCTACCGATGGTACAACAGTAACCTGGGGCAATCTTTGGTTGTACACAACGTACGAAACCTACAAGAGTATTCTGGCACGTGACGCAAGTGCCAATACAAAGAGCAAGCTTGATGTCGATGATGGAATTTATTATGACGGATTTGATGTGTTAGATCAAAAAGCTCAGTATGTAAAAGATCAGGGCTACGGTGGATTAATGATGTGGAGTATCGAGAGTGATACAAAAGATCAGACAAAATCATTGCTCAAAGAAGCATACACAAAATTAGGTAATTAGATTTTTATAAAATAAAGTTCTGAGTCGTATGGCTCAGAACTTTATTTATATCATGAGTATGTTCTTCAGTCTAGTTTTATTTCTCCAAATATTTTCCAAAGACTTCCAAAAACGGATCTCTGTTCACAACAGTGTAATAGAAGAGTCCACCGAGCCATCCATGAAATATTCCCAGCACATATACATTTCTTGATTTCAGATAGATGAATCCATAGAGTAGGGCTAATATGAATGTTCCAACAACAAGCCATATCGTTGGATAATGCACTGCTGAAAATAAAACAGCCGTGAGTAGAATAATCAGGTACTTATTGATAGTTGTACTTTTTAAATCATTCAGATTTCCTGCAACCAATCCAATCATTAGAAATTGTTGAATTATTCCCCAGAGTGGATATAGCAGTAGAATTGGAATGATGTGCCAGGTCAGGTTAATGGTATGTTGAAAATATCCAACCACAAAAAAAGCAGCAACAGATAAGATCCCGAAGGGTAATACTTTTACTGTTACTTCTTTCAGATTATCTATTCTGAAGCCCCAATATTTTAATATACCTTTTGTTTTTATGTTGCGATAGATGGTGTAGCTCGTCCAACCTACTATGGCTGTTATGATGTAGGGTAATCGCCAGTTCAATGCATCCATGAAAATGAATTTTTCAATGCCGGTTATGGTTACCGCTATGATTTCAATAATTCTTCTTTTATCGGAGATCGAGTTAATGATTTCGTTTTCGTTTTTCATGCTGATTTATTATCCTTTTTTATTGCTTTAACAGCCACGTAATTCTTTCATCCGATATGGCGTAGTGGAATATTATTATACCCGCAAACATGATACTGTATATTGGATTCATACTTTTATACATAAACCAGACACCTGATCCAAAGACAACAAATTCAACTCCAAGTCTGATAATTCCAGAAACAGCAACAACAGTTTTTCCGGAACGACTCCGATCATTAGGTACTGCAAATACACCCCATATCGTTGCGATTGCTATTGGCAGAACAACTACTAAAATATATTTCTCGATGCCTGACTGGGTTTTCCATGCCCAATATCCCGATATAAATAATACGAGTAATTCAAGGAGAAAGCGTAGTGCCAGGTTAAGCGGATGGTATGCCATAGTGTTCTGTTATAAATCAAAAGCTAAGAATCTTTAGACGTTGGAATACACGCTTCAATGTGTAGGGAACACACTAGCGCATAATGTCAACGTAATGAAGTTAATCCCTAATAGATACGTTTCATCTGATAATCAATCTTGTTTAGTTGAAATTGAAGTTAAAATACCAAATATTAACTACGAATTGCTAATGAGTTTATTTAAAACATTTTTGTTGAAGACATTTCTTTCATCATCAGAATAACGTCATCTGAAGTAATTTATAGAATGAATATTTAAGCTACAGCTATTTGCTTTGACGAGCATGTCACTTCCTCTATGTTGCATTAAAAATAACCTCACCGTTTTATCTTTTATCTAAAAGAACTAGACCATGCCAGCACAGGTTCCTGATAAGATTTTATTCAGTGGTGATGAGTACACAGATCTCTATACCAATCCTCTTGAATTGTATTGGAGTAATTCAGGTAAAAAACGCCCTGAGTTTTCTTATACCAATGAATGCAGGCGAGGTTATGTTGCCTACTGGGTAATTAAGAACAATCAATTATTTCTAAAGAGTATTGAAGGCGAGTTTAAAAAGCGCTTCTTTCTTTTCGGAAAGAGATTAAGAAAGTATTCGGTGAATACTCTTTTCCCTAGAAGTAAAAATAAGCTGGTTAGAGCCAGCTGGTTTTCCGGGAAGCTACGCATTCCACAAGGCAACATGACTATGTATGAGGATGATGCCTATGACTCACGATTTGAGCAGGAATTAATCATGACGGTTGATAAAGGTGAGATTCTAAAAGTAGTTACACTTGACTACACCCAACACCGCCTTACTGTCATTTCAGATTCAATCAGTTAATCTGAACACAAGGGCAAAGAAATTCTGATTCATTCTTAAATAAAAAAAAGGGACTGAAGTTTTAACTCCAGCCCCTTTTTAATATTCAGTTAGGTTAATTGTTAAAACGTTGGTTCTTTCAGGCCACCTTCAAGTGTACCTGTTAAACTTATAAATTCAACTCGTCGGTTTGTTGTTTTTCCATCTACTGTTAAGTTGCTGGCGATAGGTTTGGCTTCACCCCATCCTTTTGTTTTTAAACGATAATCACGAATACCGAATTTGATAAGCGCTTGTTTGATAGACTCAGCACGAGCTTCCGATAAGCGTTGATTCGATAATGCATCTCCATCACTATCGGTGTGACCTTCAATACTAAACGAGATACCTGGATGTTCCTTCATGAACGAAGCAATCTTGTTGATAGTAGTGAACGACTGAGGCTTGATCGTTGCCTTACCTACGTCGAACAAGATGTCACGTGTAGTGAACATACCTTTCGATACAACTTGTTCAAACAATGTCATGTCGTCTGGAGTTGCAACTACGCAACCATTGGCATCTGTTACAAGTACGGTATAAACACCTAATGTCAGGTTAGTAAGATCTTCTTTGGTTGATCCGTTATTCCACTGATAAGCATAAGGTTTCTTACCGCCTTCAACTGTAATGAAGATTGCACCGCTGGCGTCACCGCAACACTTCACGTTTCTTACAGAGTCTATATGTAGCGCTAATTGCGTTGGTTCTGTTACTTCGGCATGCAGTGAGCGCAAGCAACCATTACCATCGGTGATTAAAACTGAATAGCTGTCGGCTTTTACATCTTTAATATCTTCTGTTTTCATGCCATTGCTCCAGGCATATTGATAAGGAGCAACACCACCACTTACGTTGATGTCAATCATACCGTTAGTTTCGTTGAAACATTTGATGTCAGATTTAGAAACTACACTGGCATCGAAGGCAGGAGGAGTTTCGATGTTAGCCTCCAGCACACTCTGACATCCGTTACTTTCCGTGATCGTTAACTTATAACTACCGGCTGCAAGGTTGCTGATGTCTTCAGTTTCCTCGCCGTTATTCCATTTGAATTTGTATGGTTGCATACCTTCCAATACGGATACGAAAATTGAACCAGTATTTTCTCCGCTGCAGCGAATATCTGTAATGGCATCAATAGACTTGATAAGTTTCCGAGGCTGAGTAATGGAAGCACTATAGCTGGCTTTGCAACCATTACCATCGCTTACTGAAACGGTGTAATCACCAGCAGCAATTCGTGTTACAGATGCTGTTGTCGAACCGTTATTCCATAAGTAGCTGTAAGGTTGTAAACCACCATTAGCGCGAACTTTAATTTTTCCAGACTCATTTCCTGAGCAGGCAACATTCACTAACGAATCTAATGTGATGGTTAATTTAAGTGGCTCAGTAACGGTAGCATTCTGACTTGATAAACAGCCGTTGTTGTCTTTTACTTTAACGGAGTAACTTCCTGCAAGTGTATTTACAAGGTCTTCAGATTGTGCACCATTGCTCCATGCGTAGGTGTAAGGTGTTGTTCCACCGCTTACGCTGATGTCAACAAATCCTTTATTGTCACCTGTACATTTTACATTGTAGACAGTATCAAGAGAAATGGCAAGTGCAGCAGGTTGATTTACTTTAGCACTTACAGTGTTGGTACATCCTTTAGCATCTTTCACAGTAAGTTGATAATCGCCGGCTGGCAGAGAAACTAGATTTTGTTTCGTCATACCGTTGCTCCATATAAATGAATAAGGCAGGGAACCACCGTTGATGTCAACAGCAACAGATCCTGTTTTGTCACCGAAGCATTTTACGTTAGCAACATCCTTCAACTTAAGCTCCATTAGTGTTGGACCTGTAATGGTAGCTTTCAGATTTTTAGCACATCCTTTGGCATCGGTTACTACAAGTGAGTAATCACCTACTGCCAGGTTGCTGATGTTCTGTGTAGAGTCACCTGTGTTCCAAACGAAGCGGTAAGGTTGAGTTCCACCATTAACATTTAATTGAACACCACCTTTTGTCTGACCATAGCAGTCGTTGTTTAATAATGAGGCTACTGTTGCCATCAGCTCACTAGGCTCAGTAATGGTAGCGTTAGCAGATTGAACGCATCCATTAGCATCAGTAACTTTAACGGAATATACTCCGGCCAATGCAGTTGTGATATCTTTCGATTTCTCACCATTGCTCCATGAATATTTGTAAGGTGTGATACCACCACTGGCGTCAATATGAATTTCACCTTGCTTATCACCTTTACAGGAAACATTCTTCACATCGGCAACTTTAGCGATGAAAGCATTGGGTTGTGTAAGTGTTGCTTTCGCTACTTGTTTACAACCAACACCATCTGTAATGGTCAACTGATAATCACCTGCAGCAACGTTGGCAAGATCTTGTGTGGCTTGTCCTGAGCTCCATGCATATTTATATGGTTGATTACCACCAGTTACAGTTACCTGTATGACACCTGAGTTATCATTATAACACAACAGATTTTTCACTAGATCAACTTTGGCAATGATAGCCGATGGCTGAGCAATTTTAGCACTAAGGATTTGCTTGTTACCATTGGCATCAGTAACGGTTACTGAGTAATCACCTGATG
>DATJHZ010000031.1:0-17448 GCA_035493595.1 Cyclobacteriaceae bacterium
TTGCCTTCTGCATTTCTTCATGCCAAAACACATCGCGTCCCGATTTCATAGGAGCACCAGTCCTGGTATATTCAAATACGATAACCTTCTCAACTGTCAGGCATTTATCAACCGCACTATCAACAATTCCCTTCAAGTCTATTTTCTTGTCTCCGCGATGTGCACCATCCGATGTGAGCACTAGTTTACAACCCGAATCATTAATCCGATCAGCAAGTGAGCCTGCAGAAAAACCTGCGAATACAACTGAATGTACTGCTCCAATGCGTGCACACCCTAACACAGCATAAGCCAGTTCAGGCACCATAGGCATA
Organism: Cyclobacteriaceae bacterium; assembly: GCA_035493595.1. GTDB lineage: Bacteria > Bacteroidota > Bacteroidia > Cytophagales > Cyclobacteriaceae > DATCRE01. Next base: position 315 of record DATJHZ010000031.1, read on the forward strand.
TAAATACAAACACGATCACCTTTTTTTACACCGTTAGCTTTAAGCATGTTGGCAACTTTGCACACCTGCTCATGCAACATTTTGTAAGTGATATGTTTAGCTTCATCCTTAGGATCGTTAGGTTCCCAAATAATAGCTGTTTGATCTCCTCTAGTAGCAAGATGACGATCAATACAGTTCTCAGTAATATTAAGTTTACCGCCCTTGAACCACTTTACTTCAGGCTTATGAAAATCCCATTCCAGTACCTTATCCCATTTCTTCTTCCAGACAAAATCATTTGCCTTTTCTGCCCAGAAAGATTCAGGGTCTTCTACACTTTTGTTGTACTGTTTTTGATAATCTTCAAATGAGTTGATCATGATTATAAACTTTGTTAATGGTATTGTTCAAACGCTGACGTTAAATTCTACTCTTTTTCTGGAAAATCAAATATGTTTCGATGTGTGTTCAAACACATATCGAAAATTTTTGTAATTTTCATGTCATTACTAAAGTGGTTGGTTCAAATCATTTAATAAATAACGTCATTATACTTTTCTAATTAGATGAGATAGCATGATTGAGCGTGATGAAAAGGTAATTGATCTTGTGGAGGAGCATATCATACGTGCACTTGTCTATTATGATATTTTCAACTATCCATTAACTTCAGAAGAAGTATTCCGTTTTTTAGGCACAAATCGTACAGACGCGCAAACTGTTACCAGAAAGTTGCTTCACCTTGCAGAAGAAGGACGGATTTATCATTTCAGCGAATTTTTCAGTATACAAAATGAGGAGTCACTTGTTCCCAGAAGAATAAAGGGAAATGCAGAAGCAAAGAGACTTCTGACTCTTGCACAAAAACAAGCTGCACTCATTGCCCGATTTCCATTTGTGCGTGCGGTAATGGGTTCAGGCTCGCTCTCAAAAAATTATATGGACGATGATTCTGATCTCGATTTTTTTATCGTGACTGAACCTGGACGACTTTGGATTGCACGCATGCTGCTTGTTATGTATAAGCGAATATTTCTGGCCAACTCACATAAGTACTTTTGTATAAACTATTTTGTTGACACGCAGCATCTGGAGATAGAAGAAAAAAATTTATTTACAGCTACCGAACTGGCTACAGTGATACCACTCTATGGAGCTGAATATTATAAACAACTTTGTGATTCCAATCAGTGGCTTCTGGGAATTTTTCCAAATTATACACCAAGACCTATAACACAAGTTCCTCCATCACACATTGGCAGAGGAAAAAAATTCATTGAAGGCTTCATCAACCTGATGTTTGCCAGGCAGATTAATACCTTCTTTATGAATATGTTTTCAAAACGAGTTAAAAGAATTTATCAGCGCGATTATCCTGCTAAAGATTTTCAGGTTGCCTTCAAGACAAAAGATTACGCATCTAAAAATCATCCAAGACATTATCAACGAAAAGTTATGGATCTTTACGAACAGAGATTAGGAGAAGTTAATATGCGGTAGCAGAATGAATTGAAAGTCATGACAAAAGTCTTAGTAACTAATACCTACTTTTATAAACTTGACCACAAGCAGTGGCTCTTTAAACAACCTTATCCACCTTTAGGCACACTGGTGGCAACTTCGGTAGTGCGCGATGCAGGATTTGATGTGACCTTTTTTGATAACAACCTTAAGAATTCACATGCCGAAATCTTTCCGCTGTTAACAAGTGTGAAGCCTTCATACTTTATTATTTATGACGATGGTTTCAACTACCTGACAAAAATGTGCCTCACCGTTATGCGTGAAGCTGCCTTTGCTATGGCGCGTGAAGCTAAAAATCAGAACTGCACAGTTATCATCTCAAGTTCTGATGCTGCGGACCATTATGAAAAATACTTTGAACATGGTGTTGATTTTGTTGTGCGCGGTGAAGGTGAAGAAACACTAAAAGAACTGTTACAACGCCTTGAGAGAAACGAGGATACTGCATCAATCTTTGGAATTGCTTTCCGGAAAGAAAATAAAACTATTGTAACAGCACCTCGTCCTGTTATACGTAATCTAGATTCATTACCCTTAGCTGCCTGGGATCTTGTTGATATTGAATCGTACAGAAAGATCTGGTTAAAGTATCATGGCTACTTCTCACTTAATCTTGCTACCACAAGAGGATGTCCTTACAAATGCAACTGGTGTGCTAAACCAATTTATGGCAACCGATATAATTCAAGATCGCCAGAACATGTTGTGAATGAAATTGAAATGTTACTCAACAAATATAAACCCGATCATTTCTGGATGAGTGACGACATCTTCGGATTGAAGCCAGGATGGGTACAGGCATTTCGTGATGATGTAAAAAAGAAAAAGCTATCATTCAAATACAAAATACAATCACGTGTTGATTTGTTGTTAGAAGAAGATAACATCGATGCCCTGGCACAATCAGGTGCTGAAACCATTTGGGTAGGCGCGGAGTCTGGCTCGCAAAAAATTCTTGATGCGATGGACAAAGGCACTACTGTAAAACAAATTGAAGGTGCCACACTGCTTCTTAAACAAAAAGGAATTAAGGTTGCTTTCTTTTTACAATTTGGATACTTAGGCGAAACACAGGAAGATATTGATGCCACATTACAAATGGTACTCAAGCTTATGCCCGATGAGATTGGTATTTCAGTTTCATATCCGCTACCAGGCACAGTGTTCTACGAAAATGTAAAGGGCATGCTAAAGGAAAAACAAAACTGGTCAGACTCAGACGATTTGTCTATGATGTATCAGAGCACCTTTAGCAGTAGCTATTACAAAAAACTTCATCGCTACATACATAACCGATATCGTGTACGTCGTGGAGTGCAGCAGGTAAAAAAATTATTAAATCAACCTTCCATACCAACACTTTCAGGTATGCGAAAAATATTATCGATGGCATACAATTATCCTCTTGCACAGGTTCATGCCATTCAATTAAAAAAACTTAGTCGTTCACATGCAATCCGTTAGCGAAACTTATGTATCGGTAAACCGTGCCTTCAGTAAGCAGTCCACTAACTACGATATAGATGATGCTGAAAACCAGGTTCTACAAGATTTACGTCAGCAAGTTTATGATCATGTTAATCGTTGGATAAAACCAAACAGCAGCATACTAGAACTTAATGCAGGTACAGGCATAGATGCTTATCATTTTGCACAGCAAGGTCATACCGTTCATGCTACTGACTTATCCGATGGCATGATTGCACAGATCAAGGCTAAAATACAAAAGCATAGTTTACATGATCGGTTGAGTTGCCAGCAAGTATCCTATGATAGCCTCGATAAAGTCACAGGCAAAAAGTTTGATTATGTATTTTCCAATTTTGGTGGATTAAATTGTATCCAGGAGCTATCAGACGTAACAAAGAACCTTCCTTCGCTATTGAATAAAGGAGCACATGTTACTTTCGTTATCATGCCTCCCGTTTGTTTATGGGAATTGCTGTGGATTTTCAAAGGACATGGTAAAGCAGCATTTCGCAGATTCCATAAAGACGGCGTGATGGCTCATCTTGAAGGAGAATATTTTAAAACGTATTATCATTCGCTACATCAGATTAAAAAAGCCTTTGGAAGTAATTTTGAATTTGTAAAGAGTGAAGGGTTAGCAGCTGTCTCACCGCCACCATCAAGAGGTGATTTTCCGGTGAAGCATAAAGGTATTTATAAGTTACTTAGAAATATGGATTCATCTGTTCGTAATGTGTTTCCATTTAATAAGTGGGGCGATCATATTATTATAACTTTTAGGTACAGCAAGCTATAAATAGTAGTTCCGGAATATTGATTATTAATAGCATCAATTGTAAATTGATATGTTTAAAAACTCTCCCTATGCGTATTTTATTCCTACTATTCTTATCCCTAATTCCAGGTTTACTCTCAGCTCAGTTTGTTACTGCCACGATGGAGATTGATGGATTAACCTGCTCCATGTGCTCATTAGGAGTTGAGCGATCAATTAAAAAATTAAAGTTCATTGAAAGGGTTCATGTCGACTTAAATACCAATGCAGCTTCCATTGAATTTAAGCCAAATTCAAATGTTGCCATCAAAGAACTAATCAAAAGCGTATTTGATGCAGGCTTCTCGGTAAGAACTCTTTCTGCCGATTTTAATTTTCAGGAATCATCAAAGGAAAACTATTTCATGTCTGATAATTCAACGTTTATATTCTTAGATTCACCAAAAGCAGGAACATCTAAAGGAGTAAAAACCATAAAGTTTGTTGAAAAGAGATTTACAGAAAGTGAATCATACAAAAAATACAAGCCTGTTATCGACAAAACATTGTCGCGCGTCACGATTAACGACTCTTATTATTTTGTTCTTATCTAAGTCCCACTTCATTTTCATCAGTTTATTTCTTAGTTCTGCTCTGCTGAATGCACAGGAACTATTTCCTATTAATGAGCCTGCAAGTACTATTCCCAAAGGAGTGGTTGGTATTCGGGCAGCTACTCATTTTCATTATAAAAAAGCAGGTCATCGTGAAATGATTCGGATAATGTATGGGTTGACACCAAAAATTACGACGATGTTTACAGCACTGTATTCAAATTTCCATACAAAAAATTTCCCTGAAGATCTTAATAGCTATTACAAAGTCTATCATAATCATAATGCAAGTCAGGTAAACTATCCATATTCATTTGAAGGAATTCACTTACTTACAAAATGGAGATTTTTAAGCCTCGATCACAAAAATGAGCATTTGCGCTTTGCCCTCCTCAACGAATTGTCATATAGCAACAGTACACATATAGACGGCTTCCCAAGTTTAATGGGTGACAATTCAGGATGTAGTTTAGGACTTATCACAACCAAATTGTATAAAAAACTTTCAGTTTCGGTAACATCCTTGTACACCTACTTTTTATCGCATTACGAACGAGAAACAACAGAGAAGGTAAAATTTAAAGCGGGTAATTCTGCAGACATTAATCTATCCATTGGTTATCTGCTCTGGCCTCGGAAATATAAAAGCTACAAGGATTTAAATATTAACCTTTACGTTGAAGTCCTTGATAAATATTATTCAGATACTAACATCAGAAGAAATAACATTTATATAAACACTGATCAATTTCAATACTTAAAGGGAGGTAACATTATCTATATATGCCCTGGAATTCAGTTTATAATAAATTCAAAAACAAGAATTGATTTTGTTACTCAAGAATCACTGTATCACAGTAACAAAATAAGACAATATTCAATGATGCGTTTAAACTTACAGCGATACCTGTTTTGAGTCCATTAATGGTATTGGTGAAAATACCTCAGCAATTCAGTAATGTTTTCCGCCTGATCTATAGCATCAAAATAAATAACATAATTTTTATCTACGGGATCGTTAACTATACAAATTGTATCTAACTCGAAATTCTTAGCATTGACATTAAATTCGTAGGAAAAGAGAGTGTCTTTTCCTACAGGCAAAAGTTGGTCATGGACATGTACAAATCCTTTTCTTAATAAGGTATTATCTGAAAGAGAAGCTTTGATATGAACAGTATCTCCCTGTGAGTAGATAGTATTTCGCTCAGGAGATAAGATTTCAATTTCAGGTGGCTTCTTATCAATAGTAAGATGTTCCTGGTCATTACAAGAAACCAATACCATTAATATCAGTAAGATTATGTTTCTAAGAAACTTCATGAATTAGTTCAATTTATATCGTACTAGTTCATGCTTAACTTCACCCCCCAAATAATAATACACATACTTTACAATTCCGGTTTTTGAGTTACTTATAAATTGTTCATCGGTAAAAAAATCCTTGTTATAAGAAGGAAGATCAGAGTGACCTTCACCAAGACCAGTCTTTCTAACCAATGTTCTAAAATTGATCGTAACGAAATCTCCTGCAGGCACCTTGGTTACCTCGTTAACGTTGGTATTGATTTTATATGTTGGAGGATCTTTTACTAAAGTATCCATATTTGTAGAATAAATAATTTGTTCATAAGTAGCTTCTCTTCTTAAGACACAATTTCCCGAGTCTCTCAAATAATAATTACCTCTCAATGTTGAGATCTCTTTCCAATATTTTTTATTATCTATAATGGTGTCATTGACAATCCAAACACTATCTAAATACGAAAAAACACTTAACACACCATCTGCAGAAGTAACACTTATTCTATAAACCCAATAGTTTCCTGGTTTAATTGGAAAAATAGAATGCGTGTTTTTACCAACATCATGATCGGTACACGAACTGATACAGAGAATTAAAAATATTACAGGAATAAACTTCAGGAATCTCATATTGTACTATAACTACTTTTATTTAATAAGTATTCTTTCTGTTTTTGTTTTTCCTTCAGTTGTTTTAACAGTTAAAAGGTATATGCCTGGTGTTATTCCTGATAGATCTATTGTTGTGAAAGTATCTGATGAGGAACCTTTCAGGAAACTACTTCCAAGTGCATTCTGAATTTCATAGGAATAAAGTTCTCCATTATTGTTCAATGAAATGTAAATCACACCAGATGCTGGATTAGGGTATACTCTTAAGAAGTCCTCCTTAGAGTTAACACTTGCTGATGGATCGCTCTCTCCCGCAAGGCGTCCACCTGCAGCTGCGTCGGTAAAATATTGAGAATTGATTTTTGCAGTAAAGATGCATCCTGCTTGTGCATAAAAACCAGGAACCAGTCTAACATATCCCGCTTGTGTTGCAGTGCCCATTTGCAAACCTCCCGAAACAAAATTGCAAGTAGTTCCTGACGGAACTGTAAAGTTTCCAGTCAAAAAATTCACGGTTGTAGAATTTAAAACAGTTGATGTTATAACTCTGCTTCCTGCTTCAATTACCCCTGTATAATGATAATTCTCAGTACCGCTAACTGTGTATTTATCTAAAATAACTTTTCCGTTTTCAGCAAACCAAACCTTAACTGAACTTGCTCTGCTATCAATTATACTAGTAGGAGAAACATCAGGAACTCCACTAGGAAAATTTGGAACACCAGCCACAGCTGTTCCAATTTTATTAGGAAGAATTTCATCAGGAAAGCTCGAGGTTCTGCCAATGTTAGTCCAGTCTTGCCAAATTTTATCAACCATATTATGATGGAAATAGAATACGGGATCCGCGGGAGAATTGCCTTGTTGCATTATACCGCCAACCCAATTATGGGCAATGTTGTGTAAATTAACTTCTAATTGAGAACGGAAATTTGTAAAATCTGAGTTCAATAAAGTTGAACTCATTGTACTTACCGTAGCAAGACTACCTTGAGCACCCAGATTTCGACTAAGACCCCACAATGTATTAAACTGACCTAAAAAAGTATTATCCCATAAAGGAGCTCCACTAGTTGCGTTGTCTTGTGGAGCAGTTGTATAATATTTTGACGTCCAATCCCAATACGGCAACGCTATTTTATTTGCTCCAGTTGTGTTCGTGTTCTGCAATTCTTTTTCAAAACCCAAAATAAACCATCTATGCCATGGTAGAAAATCATTGTTCTGATGAATAAATGTGTTGGTGTTGACTGTAAATTGGGAATGATTAGTAGCATAATTGTTTGCTACTTTTCCTGTAGTTGCACTAGGTCCTAAAAGAGTTAACGCATTTACAAGTATTTGTTTTTCTGTTGTTGTCATCTCTCTATAATTTTTTCGGATGACTTGTGAAAAACTCTTTTGTGTTAATCCAATTATTAATAGGACAACTAAAACTTTTAAAATTCTTATCATAAATAAAGGGTTTTTACTTGCTCTTAAGATCAGCTTTTAGCTGTTCGTTTTCTTTCTTTATTTTTTCAACTTCTTTTTTTAAATCGATAACATACAAGGTGAGCTCTTCAACTTTCTTTAACAACAACACATCCATTTCACCCAGCTTATGTCCATTTTCTTTTACTTCTTCTGCTGAAGGAATTTCAGGAAGATGTTTGTTTGACTTCACAAATAATTCAACATCACCCAATGGCATCAGCTTATAATCTTTTTCAAAAACATAATCAGCCCATGTTGAGCTGGTGTTTTCGACTTGAACTTCTTTGGCCCCAATCTTTCCGTTGACGGCAAGCTTGTAGCCATTAGGGTTGTTAACCATAGTAGCACCGACACCAACGTTGCCTGCGAAATAATTATCATCGTCAGAGCCAGCTTGATAAAGTCCATAATCGAGAGTAGCAGCAGTGTTGAAGATATACACGCCATAACCATTATTAACCGTACCCGCCCCGGCCTGCACGCGTGCCCACACTCCATACGCATTTGTAACGGTTCCATTGGCTGATGACTCATTCCCAGCAGTACAGTTTGCGCCAATACTTTCCGTAAGCACACCACTTTTGTTATTCAAACTAAGCAGATATGCGCCCCATACCTTGGATGCCGTGCCGGAAGTGTGAGAAGCACTTGCAGAAGAGAAGAACCCCCAATTCCCCCACGAAGGGATTGATGCAGGTGTCAACGCATCAAGTTTTACCACAACGCCACCTGTATTGGTGTTAGTGATATAGTCTGTTCCATAGGGATAAGGACCCCATTGTGCCCTGGCGACCGAAACAGCAACCATCGTGAGAACAATTAAAAATCCGAGTTTTTTCATAAGTTATTTTTTATTTGAGGTGTTTATCTTTTTTTCAAGTGCAGCTATTTTTTCGGCCTGACTGGCTATTTGTTTTTGTTGCTCAATAATATATAAGGTCATCTCTTCAACCTTCTTCAGCAGTAACACGTCCATCTCTCCCAACTTATGCCCATTCTCTTTCACCTCATCTGCAGAAGGAATTTCAGGAAGGTGTTTGTTTGATTTGATAAAAGATTCAACATCGCCCAGCGACATGAGCTTGTAATCTTTTTCGAATACATAATCGGCCCATGTTGAACTGGTGTTTTCGACCTGAACCTCTTTGGCTCCTATTTTTCCATTCACTGCCAGTTTATAATTGTTGGGGTTATTTGGCAGCACGGTTCCAATACCAACATTACCATTATCACGAACTGTCATACGCACGAAGCCTGACGTTCCTAATTGAATGGCCTTAGCGTCATTCGTACTTAACAATAATGAATTTGCCAGGGTATTGGGATAATCATACAATGCGCTGTAACTACCATCAGGGTTTTGAAACCAACGCGGGTATTTGGGCATTTGTGGAGCTAAGTTATTATCACCTACCAGTCCAATAAATCCCATGGCTCCTCCATTGTCCTGTTTGAACGTTATGTAAGGATTGTCATTCTCATCATTATTATCTACATCAGCCTCGATTAACAGTTCATACTTACCTGCTGTGCCAGAACTTAAATGAAGGTTTGTTTGTGGAGTGTTTGTGCCAATGCCAACATATCCGGTGTTTGAATTGTAAATATTGCTCCCGCTTATTATCCATTGCGCATGCAGAACAACAGATAAGGGCATAGTCATTAGAATGATAAGGAGAAGGTTTTTCATATGTTTTTATTTCTTTTTGAGATTCAATACTTGCTCTTCCAAGCTCTTAATTCTCTCCTCTTGTTCTAACATATAAAGAGTCATTTCTTCAATCTTTTTCAAGAGAAGCACATCCATCTCACCAAGCTTATGACCATTTTCTTTTATTTCCTCCGCAGAAGGAATTTCTGGCAGATGCTTATTGAGTTTAATAAACATTTTAACCTCTTTGAGAGGTCTCAACTTATAGGTTGGTTCAAAAACATAATCTGCCCAAGTTGTACTTGTATTTTCGACCTGCACTTCTTGTGCTCCTATTTTTCCTTTGACAGCTAACCTGTATCCATTCGGGTTACTGGTGAACTGGGTTCCTATACCCACGTTTCCATTTGGAAAGGTGGAAGTTGTAACATTCACACCACTTCGACTTATAACGAAAGCATCCTGAACACTTCCATAATTATCAGTTTCTGTTAGAATTCTGAAACGATTTCCTTGCGCAAGCAGATCCCATATTTTTTGGTTTGTAAGAGCGTCTCCATCTTTAAACATAATACTAGGATTAAGGCCACCACTGTTACTGACAAAAATGGATGTAAAGCCAGGAATAACTGTTTCGGGACCAACCCCAATATTACCTGTTCTGTAAATTGAACCTGTTGAAGTTGTAACTCCATTCCATTGTTGTGCTTGTGCTGCGCTTGCTATAAAAACTATAATAGCTGTTAAGAGAGATTGATGTCTTTTCATTATTTTCAGAAATTTAGAATTGAATGTTAAGGATAAGTTTTATTGAAAGTAAAAGCAACTTAAGATGAGAGCCATTATGCCAAAACCTGAAAAATACCTGTCTAGCTTTTCTTTTGTTACCTAAATGTTCAGAATGAATTTCATTTATTTCTTTTTTGTTAAGTTCACTGTCATTTATTTGCAGTGAGTGCATTATTGTTTCATATACATTTATTTTTGATATCGATTCGTCTTGATGAAAAAATCCAATTCCGCCACCCAATCATTTATTAAATTAAGTATTCAAACCATCAGACTGCTTACACCAGCTCAGCGTAAAGGTGCTGCCAAAAATATCGTCTTTTCATCTATTGTGGCTTTACTAGAAGTTATTTCACTTACAGCAATATTTCCTCTTTTATATCAGATTATTAAATACTCACCATCAACAGACACCGGCTCGGCTGTTACAAAATATATGAGCCTGCTAACTTCTTCGCTTTCGTGGTATATTATCTTAGCCATAGCTGTAATTCTTTTCCTATTAAAAAATATAGCATCCGTCCTGGCCGTTCGTTATCAGTCACATTTTGTGAATCAACTCTATATAACTTTTTCAGAACAGTTTTATCAGCGCTTTTATCGTCAATCCTGGATCAACTATTTACAAGAAAATTCGGCTGAAATATTCAGAAAAATAAAAAACACACCATACGACTTTACGAATCATGTCATCAATGGATATTTACAGATCATCACAGAGTTACTTATATGCATACTCATGATTGGAGTTGTGAGTTGGATAGATTATAGAATTGTATACGTACTCGTGGGATTGAGTATACCGATTATTGTTTTTTACTATTTTTTCCGTAAAAACATTATATCAAAAATTGACAGATCTTTTCGAGAGCATACCCCAAAGGCGAATATTATGCTCGGGCAAGGAATAGATTGTTTTGCAGAAGCGAAAATCTATCAAAAGGAAAAATTCTTTATTCAAAAATTTATTGAGGTGATAAAAATCACCAGCAGCCAATTGGCCAGTTTACATGTCTTCGCTAACCTTCCTTCACGAATTTTAGAAACCTTAGGAATTATTTGTTTTGCACTGTGCATTCTGTTTGGGAAACTCATGCCTGACTATGAGCAGACCTTACTATTGTTACTAGCGTTACTTTCAGTTGCCATGTATCGCATTTTACCATCTTTGAATAAAATCCTGATAAGCATGTCGCAAATTCAGGCTTACGCATATGCAGTTTCAGAATTAAAATTTGATTCAACGGATGATCCTTTGCAATCCAGAGAAATAAAGCCAATATCTTTTGAAGATACTATTCAATTTAAAAATGTTTCATTTCACTATACCAGCATAACCGACAATCCATTGTTGCAGAATCTGAATTTCAGCATATCTAAAGGAGATTTTGTAATTCTTGAGGGACCATCTGGCGTAGGCAAAACAACTCTAATCCATTTGCTTGCGGGGTTAATACCTGAATATACTGGAGAGTTTAATGTTGATGGTACTCCATTATCAACTGCTTCACTTCAAATATGGCAGCACAACCTCAGCCTAGTGCCTCAGGCTCCTATTGTATTACAAGACACCTTATTAAAAAACATTGCCTTTGGTGAAGATGAGAATTCAATAGATATGCTACAGGTAAAAAACGCGATAGAACTTGCTGGAATTCATCAATTCATCATGTCTTTACCTTTACAATTACAAACTCCCATTGGAGAAAATGGCTTAACGCTTTCAGGAGGTCAACGACAAAGACTTATTCTTGCGAGGGCGCTCTATCGCAATCCAAAAATTCTGCTGCTAGATGAAGTGACTAACCAACTTGATGAGGACAATAAACTTAAAATTTTAAACACACTAAAATCATTTACACAAAATGGTAAAACTGTTATTCTGTCTTCACATGATTCTATGGTAAAGAGATTTGCAACGCGAATTTTTCGAATTGAAAAACATAACATTTATGAAGTTCGGTCGGACCAATCGGCATCTGTTTAACAAACAGGTTGTATAACCTTCTTCTTTTTACGATTCCCTATCCAATAAGGATTTCTTCCAACACAGATCAAGCCAATTGCCTTAAGTGTTGCAAACGCTAAAGAGAGATTTCTTTTTAATAAATAAAACAACACATTACCCAATAATGACCAGATAAGCCATGCGGTAGATGCTGTCGTATTAACATGAGTATTCCTTTTTAATTTGATAAAATAATGTAACGCTAAAACTCTCCTATAGTATGCTGTTTGTCCCGCAAGTCTGTTTTCTTTAGCCTTGTGATGATAAGCGTTTGTAGAGGTTAAAACATGTATAGCCTCATTACCTGGAAAACCCAAGGCCACTCCGTAGTTGTCTCCTAGTCCACTTGCATCAAGAACCTCATCATATGGTGACTGAAGAAGCCACTCTCTTCGTATAAGAGAAGCCCCTAAAGCATAAAATTTAGTTTTGAAAGATTCACCACTCCAATTTGTGATCAAGGGCCAGCCAGCCCGGGTATAGGTGTTTCCTTTTCTTGAACTCCATTTTTTAATTTTTGCAAACATCGGCTGCATTAACCATGATGCTTTTACAGAATTAAAATCTCCCCAAATAGAAAGTTGAAAAATAAAACGCCATAACAGATCTGCAAAGTTCTTTATCCGATATTGATCTTGCCATATTCCATTTTCAAGATTTAGTAACAGGCCTGACAAAGCACCACAATCTGAATGCTGGCTAGCATAATCAACAAGTTTCTCAAGATAATCTGGAGGAAGTTCGATATCATCATCGCATAGAAAAATCCATTGCGAAGTTGCCGTTGTAATTCCTCTATTCCTCTGAATGCAAACCGAAGGATCTGAATCAATCCACATTATTGGCAAATGAGGAAAATCCTGAATCACTCTTCTCTTGTATTCTTTTTCATCACTAGAATCTACAATGATAATTTCAGATGGCTTATAGGTTTGTGCTTGTATGTTCTCACATAATCGCAGTATTAAATGAGCTCTATTACGGGTTGGAATCACTACGCTGATTTTCATAGGATAACTATTCATTCTTGTCAGACACTTTCATACACAGCCTTATGCTGTTGTATTGTCCATTCAAGATTATGAGTAACAGCCCAATCATAAGCTTTCTTTCTGAGCATGAATACTTGTTCACGATCATTAATCAATTTTAGCACACGCTCGGCAAGTTCTTCTGCATCACCCGGCCTTACAGTAACACAGCATGTATCAGCAAGATCGGCCAATAATCCAACACGAGTACCACATACCAATACTCCACTGGCCATGGCTTCATTTACTACTACTGCCTGACTCTCAAACAAAGAAGTATGTAATAAAATATCTGCATCATGATAGTATTGCGGAAGGTCATCATTTGCAATAAGGCCAAGAAACTTTACTTTGTTTTCTAATCCCATTTGTTTGACCTTCTGTTGAATTTCTCCGTTATGATAATCTTCGCCAAGATGTAGGAGTATGCTGTCAACTTGCGAGCTTATTATAGCAAAGCATTTGAGTAAGGTGTACTGATCTTTAACAGGATTTAAATAAGCCACATTAATAATTTTCAACGGATGTGAAATTTCTTTTTCATAGAACTTGAATTTATCAGTACTAACACCTCTAGGTATAACATGAAATGATCTTTCTATCTTTAAGTTGTTTTTTACCTGATTCAATAGAAATTCTGTAAGTACGATAACTTCATCTGCCTGATTGATTACCCATTTGTTAATGAATTTCCGTTTCTTACCCAGTGTATCACCGAACTTTATTTCGGGTAAGCCAGAAGCTTCAGCGGCATCAAGACTAACAATAACTTTGATTCCTAAAATTTTGCCAGCTACAATTCCCCACAAGCCACTTGGAAATGTGGAGTGTGTGTGAATAAGGTTGGGTCTTTTAAAAAGAAGATTCTTTAAAACCATCATGCCAAAGCAGAGTTCTCTTACTCTTCTGAATTTAGAAACTATTGGAATGATCTTAAAAGATAAATTAGAAGTACTATTTACTTTATAGTGAAACTCAAAATAAACAGTGATATCGTAATATTCCCCCAGCCCTTCTAATAAAGCCCTATAGCTTGGAATGGTATATGCTCCTCCACCCAAAAATGCAATCCTTTTCTTTGAGACCTTCTTAACGTCTATCATATTTAATTAATGAGGCGGCTATAAATTTCAAACTCTAACGCCAGAGTCATCATTGAAACATAAAATGTCAGTATTATAATCTTTTTTTGTTTTATCAACAGGCTTCATGGTCATGGCATCCTTCACTTCATATCCCAGTCCTTCAATATATTCAACTAGAGATGCACAGGTATAACCTTGCTGATTTAAGTTAACTTCAACAAGTTCAACAAACAGAATGGGTTTCCATTTTTTAATTGTTTCCTTCCCACCTTCTAACACAAACTTCTCAAACCCTTCTACGTCAACTTTTATCAGAGTAACCTTCGGTATTTTTTCTTCATCAACAAAATCATCAAGTGTTGTTACGTCAACCTCCTCAACTGTATGTTTCGTTATTGGTTTTTCCTTAAGGATTCTGTTGGTGCCTGGGTTTCCGGGATAATATTTATACAGTGATGCTTTCCCTCTCTGCGAACCTACCGCTACTTTATGAGTTGAAATATTTTGAAAGGTATTTAACTTAATATTCGTTAGCAAAGCTTCACGATTCTGAGTGTCAGGCTCAAATGAATAAACGTGACCATGAGGGCAAGTCCTTGCAAAGTTCAGGGTCAAATATCCAATGTTCGCACCAATATCAAAAACGATAGAATCGTGTTTTAGCACATTAAAAAGATTTTGATGTGATGGATCTTCATCCATTGAACAAAAGAATATAGCATGATCAAGGAACATACTAACATCAAGTCGATAATGAAGATTGTCTCGTACTACATATTTGATACTTCCTGGGCTATATAAATACATTGGAGGAATAAATTTTTTCCACCATTTTTTATTTCCATTGATAAGTTGATTGATTAGGAATTTCTCTAACAATGGTATTTTGAAAGCATACCGGATTACATTCGTAAGCTTACCCCTAAGTGGCACGCGATAAGGAAATCTTTTATATCCGGTAAATATTTCAAACATTATTATTACTTGTTACCTATCATTAAATCATTGTACAAACTTGCATACTGATCAACAGTCCACTGAAAATTATATTGTCTAACCCAGCTATATGACTTTTCTTGCAAGGCTGAATATTTATTTTTATTGCTCCAAAGTTCAACTACACGTGATCCTAACGCTTCGTAGTCGCCTACATCAACAGTTTCAAAATAATCATCACCCAAATCACTTATAATTCCTACACGTGTACCACAAGCAACCACACCACATGCCATAGCCTCAACAACAACAACGGATTGACCTTCGTGCAGGGAGCAGTGTATCATGAGGTTGGCCCACTTATAATGCTGTGGTAATTGTTTATGTGGTATGGCACCCAGAAATTCAACATGATCTGATAGCTCCAGTTTTTCAGTTAATGTCTTAAGCTCTTCTTCCATACTTCCACTACCAATAATTCTTAATTTCGAAGGTATCTGTTTTACAATAAGAGCAAAACTCTTTAGCAATGTAATCTGATCTTTAACTTCTGTGAGATTGGCAACATGAATGATGTGGAGTAATTCACCTTTAGCTTCTTCATTCGGTTTAAACATTTTGATATCTGGGCCCCATGGAATTACATGAATGTCTTCCCTTACCAAACCATTTTCTTGCAATTTAGAAACAAGAAATTTTGAAATAGCTGTAACAGCTGTTGCTTTTTGACACGTCCAGAAAGTAATTCTTTTTAAATAAGGATTCAGCATATGTCCATAATTCAATGACGGAACAGATGCTGCCTCACCACCTTGCACTGTAACTACACTTGGAATGCCCAGCAACTTACCAAGCACAACAATGATTGCACCCGCAGGATAAACCCAGATAGCATGAAGCAATGAATACGGTTTTTTAAAATGATTCCAAAGAAAGACTATACAAATAAGCAAGCTTCGAATCTTCAACGATCTGATGTGTCTGTTTATAGAAACGAACTCAAATCCACTAGGAGAAAAATCAGGATTAGCAGGAAAGATTGAATACACCGTAACTGAATATAAAGTAGATAGTTCTTCAACAAAAGCAGGTAACGGCGGTTGGCCTTGTGAGAAATCACCTCCACCAATTCCTCCCTGCACCCATATTGCAAT
Organism: Cyclobacteriaceae bacterium; assembly: GCA_035493595.1. Lineage (GTDB taxonomy): Bacteria > Bacteroidota > Bacteroidia > Cytophagales > Cyclobacteriaceae > DATCRE01. Next base: position 16,706 of record DATJHZ010000031.1, read on the forward strand.
TCTGTCTTTCAACCTTCTATTAATTTCTACTAAAACAAATTATGTCTGTATAATACTCTGTTGTCTTACGTTCAATCGGCAACATGGTTTGGGCGTCCAGAATATTATACCCCAACGCTTCAACGAATTCAATTACTTCAACCGCTGTGCAATTTTGTTGTTTCAGATTTACATCGGCTAACTCAATAAAAAGTATAGGCTTCCATTTATTAATTAATTGTTTGGCTCCACGCAAAACAAATAACTCAAAACCTTCAACGTCAATTTTAATCAGATCTACCTTTTTAAAGATTTCTTTCTGATAAAAACTGTCTAATGCTGCTACCTCAACAAACTCAGATTTTGTTTCTTTATCAGGTTTATGAGTGAGAATTCTATTTGCTCCAGGATTATTAACATAAACTTTAAAAAGTTCTGCCGTACCTGCCTCAGCACCAAGTGCTGTTTTAAAAAGTTTTATATTCTTAAATTCATTTTGATTTACACTTTTCTGCAAGAAGTCAAAACTATCAGAGTCTGGTTCAAAACTATAAACAAATCCATTGGTGCATTCTTTTGCAAAAGACATGGATAGAAAACCAATATTGGCGCCAGCATCAATAATATGAAAATCAGGTTTTATCAGCTTAAAAAGATTATTCCATGATGTGTCTTTAATAGTGTAAAAATAAATGGAGTGACCGTGAAGTGTACTCACATCTAACACGTAACGAATACCACTTCTTTCTGCAAAGCGAGTACTC
>DATJHZ010000032.1:0-2647 GCA_035493595.1 Cyclobacteriaceae bacterium
ATTTTCAGGGAATATAAAAATGCGATAACGGGTATTACATTCTGGAATATTTCTGACAAGCATACCTGGTTAGATTCTTACCCGGTTAAAGGACGTAAAAATTATCCTCTGTTGTTTGATCAGAATTTGAAGCCCAAGAAAGTGTATTGGGAAGTTGTTAAATTCTGATATGGTTGACTTTAGAATGAATTCGATATATTTTGATTTATTTTACACTGAAAGTGAATAAAGATCATGAGTGGATTTAAAGAGATTACTATATACGACATTGCTAAAGTACTTAACGTATCCCCAGCTACAGTAAGCCGCGGCCTAAAGGATCACCCCAGTATAAGGCAAGACACCAAGAAGAAAATAATGGATACCGCCCAGAAGATGGGGTATCAGCATAATACATTTGCCAGCAGTCTCAGAAGAAAGAAAACCAACACAATAGGTATTATCGTTCCGCGTCTGAATAGTTATTTCATGTCAGCTGTAATTGCTGGTATGGAAAAAGTAGCGAATGAAGCAGGTTATAATCTTATCATAAGTCAATCACAGGAATCTGTTAAGAAAGAGATTGCAAGTGTGAATACCATGTTCAATAGTCGTGTGGATGGCTTACTGGTTTCGCTGGCCTACGACACAAAGAACACAAATCACTTCGAAACACTATTGAAGAAATCAGTGCCTATAATTTTCTTCGATCGCGTTCTTGAAAATTCAAATTGTACAAACATTGTCATTGACAACAGAAAGGCCGGCTATGATGCAACACGACATTTAATAAGTCAGGGTTGCAAACGCATTATTCATATAGCAGGTAGCATGAACAGAAATGTCTATGCTGACCGACTTGATGGTTATAATCAGGCTTTACGTGAAAATGGAATTGAATTGGATTCTTCTCTGATTATTTACAACAATCTCAATGATGAAGGCGGTGCTGAAGCAGCACAACAGATATTAAAAATGAATCCATTGCCGGACGGGATATTTACAGCCAACGATACATCTGCCGTTGCATGTATGCGTGAATTAAAACGTTCGGGGATTTCAATTCCCGGCCAGATTGCAGTTGTAGGTTTCAACAATGATCCTATTTCAAAAGTTATTGAGCCTAATCTATCAACTGTATATTATCCAGGTGAACAGATGGGTGAGATTGCAGCAACAACGCTTATTAACAAACTTAAAAACCTTCCCTCGGCAAGTCTTAACACTATTATTTTAAGACATGAACTAATTGTAAGAGAATCCTCTCTTCGATTATAACAGAACAAGTAATAACAAACATTTTACAATAAATGAGTAATAACAAAATAGCTTTAGTTACAGGTGGGTCTTCGGGATTAGGATTGGCGATTTCAAAAAAGTTTACGGAGAATAATATTCACACTATTATCATTGGAAGGAATGAAATCAAATTGCAGGAGGCCGCAAAAGAATTGGGTAAGAACTGTCAATATATTGCATGCGATGTAAGTGACCTCAACAAAACTCCACTCCTTGTAAAAAAAATTATCGATGAACATGGAAGAATTGATATTCTCGTTAACAACGCTGGGATCAATTTAAAAAAACCAATAGCTGACGTTACCGATGCCGAGTTTCAACAGATAATGATGACTAACGTTAACAGTGTTTTTTCTATGTCGCGAGAAGTATCACGATCCATGGTCGCTAATAAAAGTGGCAGCATCATTAACATCAGTTCTATGGCTGCGCAATACGGTTTACCCTATGTCATTGCGTACACAGCATCAAAGTCTGCTATTGAAGGCATGACGCGTGCTATGGCTGTTGAACTTTCTCCCGAGGGATTGCGCATAAATTGTATAGCTCCAGGTTTTATTGCCACCAATATGTCGGCTACAGCATTGAATGGTGATCCTCAGCGCAAGGCTAAAGTACTTTCGCGTACGCCTATGGGAAAATTAGGTATGCCAGAGGATATTGCAAACATGGCTTACTTTCTGGGCATGGATGAATCTAAATACATGACAGGTACAATCATTCCTGTCGATGGTGGAAACTCTATCGGATTTTAAAAATGAAATCACTTGCAGTTAGAATGGAACAAACCATGCGATGGTTTGGACCTAATGATCCTGTTAGCTTAAGCGATATAAAGCAAGCTGGATGTACCGGAGTTGTTACTGCGCTTCATCATATTCCAGTTGGTGACGTATGGACGATTCACGAAATCCAAAAAAGAAAAAGGATTATCGAAGATGCGGGACTAACCTGGACTGTTATTGAGAGTCTTCCCGTTCATGAAGATATTAAGAAGCATTCAGGCGACTATCTTCTATACATCAATAATTATAAAGTTAGTCTGGAAAATGTAGCGGCTTGTGGATTGAAAGTTGTGACCTACAACTTCATGCCCATACTAGACTGGATGCGCACAGATCCATTCTTCACACTTCCAAATGGAAGTAAAGCTTTACGTTTTGAAAAAGCTGCCTTCATTGCTTTTGATCTTCTTATTCTTAAAAGACCTGGAGCTGAACATGAATATAGTGCCGAAGAGATTTCGAAAGCAAGGCATCGCTATGCACAAATGAGCGATGAAGAGAAATCAGTTCTTTACAAGAATGTTCTGCTTGGCTTACCTGGCAGTGATGAAGCCTTTACCGAAGAGCAAATACTTACAGCATTA
>DATJHZ010000033.1:0-8069 GCA_035493595.1 Cyclobacteriaceae bacterium
GGTTTTGTAAATGGTTTAGTGTTTGACAGTGATCCATAAAATTAATTATTATGAATACAATAGCATTAAAAAACTGGGGTATGAATAATGAAGTTGGAAAGAAAAATCTGGAGCAATTGAGCTCGTTAGAAAACAGGAAAAGAGTAATTATCTTCTCTATTCTTGGAGCCGTTACAATCGCACTTGCTTTTGTATTAGCATTCTACAGTTTGTTTATCCGCGAACTTGAGGCTATCGTGAATTAAAATTTGTGTGTGATTAGGCTGGCTCTTATCATTTCACAACGCCAATAATTACACCAAAATTGCCATCAAGTTGTTTCCAGTTTTCTTTAGGTAGATATGTTCTGGAAACAAAACCGTCAAGGTACAATGCATTTGCGCAATTCATCTTTTTGAAGAACATTGCAAAGTCGTAAAAATTTACTTCTTCTTTAGACATTGCAAAGATTACCTTGCCATCTGGCAGAATGCCAACACCATTTCTGATATTAAGATTTTTAGAGCCTTCCTTAAAAGCCGGATGAATCTTTCCATTTATTAATAACATGGGCCTGGATTGTGTTGCAAATTTTACTTGCCCATGATCTGTAAAGTCAGTTGTATTGCAAACAACTGCCTCATTGTTTTTTGTTAGATAAAACACTCCGTTTGGTTTCATATAAAAATTGCCGACTCCGGATAATGTATCCAATGATGAATGAGCTTTGCCATTTTCAATGAATAATCCTTGTGGTGAATTGTCTTTAAGATACATTCCAACCATTCATGGCAAATTCCAAGGCATGCCCATTGTGTTCAATAAATTGTTTTAATGCGTTAAAATTTCTAAAGATTTTACCGTCAGTGTCTTTCCAGTAAAATGCAATGTCAGCGGTTTTAGGATCTACAGTATAACTTAGAAAACGAGCATCCTTCTCTTGATAGGAAATAAACCCAATGCAAAGGGATATGGCAATGATGCCAGGCAGAAACTTGTACGCGTTGATCGGAATTCTTTTCATTGAAACTAAAGATAAAATAAAATATTTTGAAAATAGTGATCATCGTTGGCATGTTATTGAGAGGCAATTATGGAGAAACTCTAAATCGTACTATACAATAGTTGATTTGTGCTGCGCAGCTATGCCCTGTTATTCGTTTTCTTTGTAAAGCTAAAACGATAAAGTTATGATTAAGGGCACAAAGTTATATAGCGTAATGCATCAGAAATGTCCACAATGCCAGGAAGGGAATATGTTCAGGCATCCTTCGTTGAGCCTGAAGTTTATGGAGATGCACGATACATGTCCGGTATGCGGATTTGATTTCATCAAAGAGCCTTCGTTCTATTTCGGTGCTATGTATTTCAGTTATGCATTTCAAACTGTTGTATGCGTAGCAGTGTATTTAATCCTTCGCTTCACAGTTAATCCTGATACATGGACGTACGTTATCTGGATGATCGTTGGCTCTGTAGTAATTCTGCCCTGGAATTACCGATGGTCAAGGGTTTCGTGGCTCAATCTTTTTAGCTCGTACAAAAAGAAAGTGAGTCTTTGAGAAGAGATCAAATTATTTCTTGCTATGCTTTCCAACTAATGGATGAAGCTCAAGTTTTACAAAGGTGAATCCTTGTTGTTGCCACTCGGGCAGAGCTTGTTTAAGTGCTTCGTAACCATTCCACTCAGGGTGGTTCATGTGCATGATGACAATGGCTCCATCTTTCGCCTGATGAACAAGATTATCTTTGATGATGTTCGTTGGAGTTCCTGCGACAGCATCGCCTGACAAAAGGTCGTAGCTGATGATAGTTTCCCCAAGGTGCCTTGCTATTTCAGCACAAGCCTCATCAGTTGTTGCTGTGGCTGATCGATAATAAGTTGGCTTACGCAACGTGAACGCTTCTATCTTACGAGCATTCAATTCAATTTCATCTACAGCCTGTCCTACGCTGGCAGTTCCGTGAATACCATATTTGGATTCGCCGTCTATGGCACAGGGATGATGCGTTAGGCCGTGATTCTCAATTTCAAATAATGGATCAGCAGCGAGTTCTTTAACAATATCAGGATGGGCATCAATCCATAACCCTGACAAGAAGATTGTGGCAGGTATTTTATTCTGACGAAGAAAGTTGATCAGTTCTTCATCATAGCCACTGCCGTGAGGTCCGCCGCAGGCATCAAAGGTGAGCGCCATTATTTTTTTGTCTGTCTTAATATCTTCATCAACGCCTTTTATGAAAGATCCAAATTCTCCTGGCTGCGCGTTTTTAAACTTCTCAACAATTTCTGTCTTGAGTTGCTGGTAGCTGCTATCCTGTTTGATTGTGCGTTCATTAAAATGCTGAGCTTGTAACAGAACTGAAATGAATAATAATGGTAAGATGATAAGGCTACGCATGGATTTGTATTTTTATCATGTTAACGACTTTGCTATGTGTTAAGATTCACTATGCAACACGGGCTAAATATTTTCGGCTTCACTTAAAGCTGTAAATATGTTGTATCAACATCATTTTCATTGCCTTACAATGATATTAATCGTTAACCAACGCAAGCATTAAGAATTTATTAAAATGCTGCAGAAGGTATATCAGGCCTAGATAAAGTCTTTCGGATGGCAATGAAACATCTCATTAAATGATTTGTAGAAATAAGATCGACTGTTAAAACCTGTTTCGTAGATAACTTCCGAAACGCTTAGAGAAGATGTCTTGAGTAATTCTGCAGCTTTCTTGAGTCTATATTGTTTTATTAATCCATGAGGCGTTAACCCTGTAATGGTTTTTACTTTTTTATACAGAGAAGCCTTGCTCATTCCTACTTCGTCTCCAATCATTTCGGCATTGAATTCAGGCTCACTCAAATGATTTTGAATGCATTGTGTTATTTTGGAAAAGAAGATGTCGTCACGTTCACCCATTCCGGTGGAGAGTTGATTCAATTCAACTGTCGATAAGTTTTGAAACTTCTTCCGGATCATTTCCATTCGCTCAATCAGTTTTTCTACGCGAATAAAAAGATGTTCAGGATGGAATGGTTTTGGAATATAAGAGTCAGCACCTACTTGCAGACCTTCAATTCTGTTTTCAATTTCAGCTTTGGCGGTTAGTAAAATTACAGGTATGTGACTGGTTTGAATATTTTCTTTTATGGTTTTACAAAATGTAAGGCCATCCATGTCAGGCATAAGAATATCGCTGATCACCAGGTCTATTCGTTCTTCTTCCAGGATCTTTAATCCTTCGTTGCCGTTACGTGCTTTAAATATAAAGTATTTATTAGAGAGTATATTTTCGAGAAGCGAAGTTATCTGTGCATTATCATCAACAACAAGAAGAGAGTATTGACGTATTTCAGAATCAGGATCTCTCTCATTTACCTGTTGATTGTTAACGTAGTGATCAACTTCAAATTCAAGCGATATTTTTTCATTCAGGTTAGGTGATGGTAAAATCACATGAGCTTCAGCTTGTGCTTGCGGATAATATTCACTCGCGATAGGTATGGTTACTGTAAATGTACTTCCTTTCCCAAGCTTACTATCTACTACAATTGTTCCACCGTGAATTTCCACTAAACTTTTTGTAAGGGATAAACCAATGCCCGTACTTTTTGCGAGGCCAGTGGCATCAATGATGTCGAGATTATTCTGGTAGAAGCTTACAAATATTTTATCTTTATTACTTTCAGAGATACCAATACCTTCATCCTGAATAGTGAAGATTGCTTTTCCTTTATTTTCTTTCAACGTAAGATTAACCATTCCGCCTTGCGTGCTGTACTTAATAGCATTCGAGAGTAGATTGATCAAGATCTTCTCAATTTTTTTATGATCTACTAATGCTGGTAATGTTTCAGGCTCAGGATAAAATTCCAGGTGTACATCACGGTCAGCAGCATATTGTTGAAAAGATTCCACTACTTCCTGAGTGAAGAGTACAAGATCTGCTGATGAGATTTCCAAAACATCTTTTCCACTTTCAATTTTTCTAAATTGAATTAGCTCTTCAATTAATTTTTGAAGCCTGAGCGAGTTGCTGTAAATAGTTTTGAGCTGATTCTTATCGCCAGCATCGGTACTCTTCTGTAAGAGTGATGTAACAGGACCAAGTATTAATGTTAACGGCGTACGAAATTCGTGAGCGATATTGGTAAAGAACTGAAGTTTGTAATCATTCAATTCTTTTAATTGATTAGCTTTTAGTTTCTCAATGGCCATGGCCTTCTTTGTTTTGGCCAGCCAGCGAATATAAAAGACAATGGCTATCTGAATACCAATGGCAAGTAGAACATAGAGCGCATACGCCCAGGGAGTTTTCCAGTAAGGAGGAGTTACTACGATAATAATTTCACGAGGCACTGTGTTCCAGATGCCATTCTCGTTTGTGTATTTAATTTTAAGTTTATAATCACCGGGGGGAATGTTGGTAAGAGTTAATGATTGTTGCTGACCGATGTAATTCCAATCTTTGTCAAAATTTTCAAGAATGTAAGCGTATTCGCTTTTCTGTTTGTTCCAGTAGTCGAGTGTGGTAAATGAAAAGCTGATAAAATTTTGATCGTACTTTAATGTAATGTGAGTGGTAAAGTCGATGTTGTTTGTGAGAATATTGCTGTTATCTCCAGGTGCAACCGGTACATTGCGTACCTGGAATTCAGTCACTGCTAACCTTGGAAAATAATTTAGTGAATTTAATTTACTTGGACTAACAATATCCAATCCTTCAATACCACCAAAATATAGTTTCTCAGAGATTCTTGATTTGAATGTTGCACCATCTGTAAATTCATTGTTTAATAAGCCATCATTGGTATCGAAGTTTTTAAAACTATTATTTTTTCTATCGAACATCACAAGCCCACGATTTGTAGAAAGCCAGATGTTGGAAGCTGAATCTTCTAAAATACCATGGATAGTATTGTTTGGAAGTCGCTCATGTTGCGTGTAGTGTTGAACGCGGTAAGGTTTGCTTTGAAGAAACAGTCTGTTGAGTCCGCCGCTGGTGCCTACCCAGAGTTGTTCCTGTTTATCAAAATAAAGACTCAGCACATCGTTGTTGCAAAGTCTATTCTTATCATTGGGATTAGCCTGAACCTGCTCTTCAATTTCTTTTGCTATCGGATTGTATCGGTAAATACCTCCGCCACGTGTTCCGAACCATAACGTATTTGGCTTCTCTTCTACAATGGAGTAAACAATGTTGCTGGAAATTGAAATTCCTTTTTTGTTATTAACATGTTTGATCTGATCAAACTCTTTCAGTTGATAGCGCCCACCTGCAGTTCGTTGCACTTTCATGTGAATGATTCCATAGCCCGATGTTCCTAACCAGATATCGTTATATGCATCTACACAGATAGCATAGACTGAACTAAATCTCATGTCTGGTTTAGTGTCGAAGTCTCTGGGGAAATGCAGGATTCTCCCCGTTCTTGCTTCTATCATATCAATGCCTTCACCATCAACACCAACCCAGATATTACCGTTGTGATCTTTGTTAATAGCCAGCACGGCGTTGTTACTTAAACCATGATTGGAATTCACAATACTGGTCTGCGTTTTTCCCGGTGTGATGATGTTCAATCCACCACCGCGAGTGCCAATGTATAACTTACCTGTTTCATCTTCATAGATTGATCGAACAATGCTATGTGAAAGCTTTCCACTTTCAGGTTGTCCTGAAGCAGTAGAAAAGAATGTTTTGGCACGTGTTAGAAATTTGTAGACACCGTCGCCATCCGTTCCTACCCAAACCAAGTCGTGACTTGTTTCGGTGATGGTTAAGATCTTAATCCGTTCTCTTGAAAATGTGGGGAAATATGAATTCATGGATTCAACCGTAAATCCATGATCACTATTTGATAATTTAAAAATATCACCTGACTCTGTTCCTACCCAAATGGCTGTGCGATGCAGGTTTTCACCCATGGATGATATAATGACATTACCGAGTTGAATTGACTGCGGCTCTTTTTCAAGATCAGTGAGATTATATAAGAGTAGTTTACCATTAGGAGATGCTAATGCCAGAAAGTAATCTTTACCAATGCTAAGAAACTGATGAAAGGCGAGTTGATTTGAATTAACAACTTGTTTATTGAAAACCTGCCTGTTATTAATAGTACAAACAAGCTTGCCATCACTTCCTAATAAATAGAGTAACCCGTTATGATTGCCCATATTCACCACAGAGGTCAACCAGTTATTTTCAACGCCTTCAAAGTGTACGGGTATAAAGGCATCTTGTTTGGAAGAATATCGACTTACACCTTTACCAATAAGGCTTGCCCAGATTACAGAATCAGATCCAATGCAGGCTCTTATGTTGTATTCTAAAAAAGGAATATCATTAACACTATTAAGGTAAGTATGAAAGGAATCTGTTGTGCGATTGTACTTATTGATACCCTGATGCGTAACAACCCATAAATTTCCCTGACCGTCTTCCAGAAAATCACGAATAACGTTGTTGCTGATAGCTCCCTTTGTAAAAGGATCGGGCTTATACACTTTTATTGAACTGCCATCGTAGCGATCAAGTCCATCCCACGTGCCCAGCCATACGTGGTCATACTTGTCCATATAAACAGAAGTGATGGCGCTGTTGGATAGATTTTCACTTTTGTCTACATGTTGCGATGGCCATGGAGAGGCGGGATCCTGCTGGAAGAGGCTTACTATGAATGCAAAAAGTATCACACAATTCATAAACTACAGATTAGATCACTCCATACAAACCTAGAAATCAAACGCAATTCAATTTTCAAAAAGTTGTCCTTCCTGTACTATTCTGTCCACTCCATTCTCAAGTTTGGTTTTTAAACACCCGGGAGAACTTCATAGAAAAGATAAAGGACGGCTAAAGCACCGGATTTGTCAACCTTGCCTTACAATCGATTGAATAGTGTCGATTACACAATATATATGGAAATCCTTTCGGCTTCGGCCATAGCCAGACGTTTTGAACAAAATCCTTTATTAAGGCCTATTGATATTAAGCCGAGTAGTCCGGATATGGTTATAGAGTGCCTGTTGAATCCGGGCGTTTTCAGGTTTGAAGACAAAATCTGGCTTCTGCTGCGTGTAGCCGAGCGCCCCAGGCAAACAGAAGGTCAGGTAAGTTTCCCTATATATAATAGTGTAGGAGAAATTGAAATACTGCGGATTGATAAAAGCGATCCCGACCTGGACTTTACTGATCCTCGCATCATTAATTATAAAGGACAAGATTACCTCACCACCTTATCGCACCTGCGATTGGTTTGCAGTGATGATGGAAAGAATTTCAGCGAGCCAACAGGATACAAACCAATTTTTGGACAAGATGCTTTAGAAGCTTATGGCATTGAAGATTGTCGTGTAGTTGAAATTAATGGAACCTATAATCTTACCTACACCATGGTTTCGCATGTTGGTGTTGGCGTAGGACTGATTCAAACAAAAGATTGGAAACGACTTGAGCGCAGAGGAATGATCTTTTCTCCGCATAATAAAGACTGTGCCATCTTCGAAGAAAAAATTAATGGCAAGTACTATGCACTTCATCGTCCTAGCAGTCCGCAATTAGGAGGCAATTACATCTGGATTGCTGAATCACCAGACTTACTTCACTGGGGAAATCATAAATGCATTGCCACCACACGCAAAGGCATGTGGGATAGTGCCCGCGTTGGCGCAGGTGCAGCACCCATACGAACCAAAGAAGGTTGGTTAGAAATATATCATGGTGCCAACGCTGAGCATCGCTATTGTCTCGGTGCTTTGTTACTCGATATCAATGATCCATCCAAAGTTCTTGCGCGCAGCGAGAAACCCATTATGGAACCAACGGCAGGCTATGAGCTTACGGGCTTCTTTGGAAATGTAGTCTTTACCAATGGACATCTGGTTGATGGAGATATAATTCGCATGTATTATGGGGCAAGCGACGAAGTGATCTGCGGCGCTGCATTCTCCATTCAGGAAATACTTAACACTCTTAAAGCAAACGTGATATGATAGAAGCTGTAGTGCCCAAAAGGCGAATTAGTGAGTATGCATTTTTTCTGCAAATGCCAAGGCCCACACGAGTGTTATTAATGA
>DATJHZ010000034.1:0-3451 GCA_035493595.1 Cyclobacteriaceae bacterium
CTTCGGTTATACCCCAAGCTTGAATTGGTAAATACTTCATTTGCAAATTATGTAAAGACCGTTATGCCAAAAGAGAAAATTGCAGAGTGGCAAAAAAATGAGAATAAAAACGGACGTTGGAATAATCTTCGGATAGCACTCATCATTATCATTATTGCTGCATTCGGTTTTCTCTCCGTGGCAGAAGAAGATTTTCTTGGAAGAGTAAGTGCGCTTCTTGCATCAGTTGCTGTTGCAGTTCCTAATTTGGTAAGCGCTGTTGGCAAGATCAGCAAGGTATTTATAAAAGAGTAACTGGTTAATTCAAAAGAAAGTACAAGCGAAGTTGATGCGTTCACGACATCAATCAAATGATGATACCTTTATAATGTCAATTTTCTAGCGGTTCTTTTTTTTGAATTCTCTGTAATCTCAGCAAGGCTTCCAGATAGTAATAATCGGCATAGATTATTGATGCATCAATTTCAGTTCCGTTTGGTTTATGACCCGTTGAATGAAGTAAAAATGCTGAATTCAATTCACGGCTTTGATACTTTGATGACGATAATATCTGTAACATTTTCTCTGCGAGAGAACGATACTTTAATGCAGTCGCCTTATCAACATATTGCGAAAGCTCGAGTAATGCAGATGAAGTAATGGCTGCTGCTGAAGCATCTCTTGGTTGGTCTTCCAGATTGGCTGCATCGAAATCCCAAAACGGAATCAGATCTTCAGGAAGCCTTTCAATGTAGGTATCTGCAACATGTTGAGCAAAATCCAGAAACTGATTATTGTGCGTTTCTCTATATGCCATTGTAAAACCATAGATAGACCATGCCTGACCTCTGGCCCACATGCTATTGTCACTCAATCCCTGATGTGTAACACCTTTAATTTTTTTACCAGTCAACGTATCATAAACAACAACATGATATGAGGTGTAGTCTTCACGGAAATGATTTTTCATAGTTGTTAATGCATGCTGCTGCGCGATGTCGTACAACTCCATACCACCTCCGTTTTTACTTGCCCAAAAAAGTAACTCCAAATTAATGAGGTTGTCAATGATAGTATTGTGGGGCCAGCCTTTCTCTTTCACCATGCCCGGCCAGGAAAGAATTGTTCCAACCTTAGGATTAAACAATGTGGCCAGGGTATCGGCCGTGCGAAGTATGACTGCTTTGTAGGCAGTGTCATTCGTTAGCCTGTATGCATTACCAAAACTGGTGAAGATCTGAAATCCAAGATCATGGTTTTGTGCCGATTGTCTCGACAGTGGTATTAACGCACGCGTGTATTTATCAGCTTCTGTTTTCCAATTTTCATCACCCGTGGCTTCGTATAAATTCCAGAGTATGCCAGGCCAGAATCCGCTGGTCCAATCGTGAATAGGAACATATCGCCATTTTGTTTCGCCTTTATTTATGTTCCGTGGAAAAGCATCGGTAGGACATTCTTCTAATGTCTTTTTTGCCTGCGCATTGCAATACTGAAGATTGGCATCAACATCAAGCGAGTTGTGTTTACACTGACTCAGGCTTACAACAAGTAAAATGGAAATCAACCCACACCTTAAACAACAATTCATAACGAACTAATTAACTTTTGACAACACATCAAAAATCGATATTCATTAAAAACCGAAGTGTTAATTATAGCCCGAACATCATAATTTATGGTTCATTTTATTCAAATGCGCGCGCTCAATAGAGAAACTTCAAGCACTCTTCTTTGCATCTTCCACATATTGCTGTGGAGTTTTTCCGAAGAGCTCCCGGAAAGTTTTGCTGAAGTACGCCGAAGAGTTAAACCCCGCCTGATAACTCACTTCTTTAATGGAAAGGTTCTGCTGAACCAACATGCCCGCAGCATACTTAAGTTTTACGGTTCTGATAAAATTACTCGGATTCTGACCGGTGAGAGAACTAATCTTCCTAAAGAAATGTGAGCGACTTATTCCAACACTCTCCAATAGGTTTTCGAGAGAGAAATCGGGATCGCTGATATTTTCGAGAATTACTTTTGTTACTCTGTCCAGAAAGATTTCATCGAGCGTATTGGTAGTTACGTCTTTAGCAGGTAATACACCCGCTGTGGAGATAAATTTTTCCTTTAGCCTCTGCCTTGACTCCAGCAGATTTTTAAGACGAGCTTTTAATACATAGATATTGAATGGCTTGGGAAGATATTCATCCGCTCCCGTTTGATATCCTTCTATCCTATCCGTTTCCAAACTTCTGGCTGTTAAAAGAACAATCGGAATGTGACACGTTTCAATATCTTTTTTAATTCTGCGACATAATTCGAAACCATCCATTTCAGGCATCATGATATCACTGATGATGATGTCTGGAAAATACTTTGTGATTTTCTCTAATCCATCGGCACCGTTAACAGCTTCTCTCACTTTGAATTGACTCCGCAATTCGTTTTTCAAATGAACTCGCAGTTCCTTGTTATCTTCTATAATTAGCAGTACGGGTTTACGATCGGTGTCTTTCGCCAGGGCAGCGTCGGTCTTCTCGTCTTCAATTTCATTGTCGATAGCAAGTTCATACTCCAGTGATTTATACATCACAGGATCGAAGTTATGATTCGCAAAACTCTTCATGCGTTCACCTGAATACTCTGGCTTATTTCCTTTTTCATTTAAAGGAATCATTACAGTAAACGTACTGCCACTACCATACTCACTTTCTACAGTAATGTGCCCATGATGAAGTTCAACAAGGCTTTTCGTAAATGCTAATCCAATACCTGTTCCGCTCTTCGAATTATCAACATGGAAAAATGGTTCGAACACATGTTTGAGTTGTTCTTCTTTCAACCCAACGCCGGTGTCTATAACTTTCAATTCAACGGACTCAGTATTTCTGCCAACAGAAACCTTTGCAATTGACAATGTTATTTTACCTCCCACTTCCGTGAATTTAATTGAATTGGAAAGCAGGTTGGTCAGGATTTTTTCCAGCTTATCAGGATCAAACCAGGAGATCAGTGATTCAACTGAACTCTCAAAACGAAAATCTATCTTTTTAACTTCGGCAAGGTCAGAAAAGAGAAGAAATATATCTCTGCTGAATGACACGATGTCGGCCTCAACAGTTTCGAGTGGTGCCTTTCCCAGGTCTGTCTTCCTAAAGTCAAGAAGCTGGTTAACAAGGTTCAGTAGTTTTCTCGCACTTCGTTGTATGGTGAGCGCCGAAGTCTTCACCTCTTCCGGATTTGTGTATGCTGATAATATTTTCTCAATTGGATTTAAAATCAACGTAAGTGGAGTGCGGAACTCATGCGATACATTGATAAAAAACATAAGCTTCATCTGATCAAGCTCATGCTCTTTTTCCTCACGTACCCGTTGTGTATAATATCGAAGTCCAACATAAAGAAGACAGCTGATGAAGAGCGCATATAGAACATACGCCCACCATGTTTTCCACGGTGGTGGAAGTATGTTTATTGCCAACGA
>DATJHZ010000035.1:0-42241 GCA_035493595.1 Cyclobacteriaceae bacterium
TGGCAACGGAGATTGATGAGAAAATTCTATCTCGTTAGAACTTGCTTGAAACAATTCATCAGTAATAAAGAAGCGGTTCCATTATTTATGATTGATTTTAAATAATGGTCAAATATGTAGTCGGGATGTGGCTAATGAAAATATTATTTAGAATATCTCTAAATAATACCCTCTAAAGGGTAGTCAGAATAACCTTTAAAGGGTACTCTTTTTGGAAAGTTTAATTTATGTTGATACCAAGTCTGAAAAACTGACTTCTAATATTTCAATTGTACATTCTCAAAAATACGTGGATCTAATCTTCAAGCTTGAAGTGTATTCGAGAGATTTTTCACTTCAGTTTTATGGACAAGATTAGCTATCAGATCGGCAAATTCTGACCATAATGCTAAAGGAAATCCATGGCCAACGCCTTCAAATATCACCAACTCAGCACCCGGTATAGCATCTGCAGTTGCTTTTCCTCCATTTACATTAAGCATCTTGTCTGAATCTCCATGCATTACCAGGGTCGGTACATTCAACAGTCGCAGTTTTTCAGTACGATCACCTGATTTCAAAACAGCTATCTTTTGGCGCAGTGATGCAAGGCGGTCGTGATCACGATCCCACGCACGGCCTGCATTGGCCGCAGCAGTTACTTCATTCAGTGGATATTTTGGTGAGCCTACTGCTTTAAAGGCTCTAACCTGCCACTCTATGAAACCTTGCCTGTCACCAGGTGGAGCACCTAAAGGAGCTAGTGCAGACCAGTCAGGCTGGCCAACAGAAGAGTTTCCAGTTGTAGACATCATTGACGTTAGCGATCTGACTCTTTCAGGATATTCTATTGCAATAGTCTGTGCAATCATTCCGCCTAAGGAAGCCCCAACAATATGTGCGCTTTTAAAACCGAGAGTATCCATTAAGCCAACAGTATCCGCTGCCATGTCGGAAAGCGTATAAGAAACGGATGAAAAATCACCTTTCATAGCGGCTGCAAAATCAGGCGCTGGAGCATCATTGAAGTGTGTAGACAATCCACTGTCACGACTGTCGAATCGTATTATCTGCAAGTTGCGATTAGCCAGCTCCATACAAAAGTCATCTGGCCATGTATACATTTGTGCACCAATTATAAGCAGAACGGGAGGCGATGTGGTTTCACCAAAACGTTGGTAAATTATTTCAATCTTTGACGGACCTACGTTAATTGCTTTTTGTTCTTTCATAAGAAATAGATTGGATTCTTAAGTTTCAAAAAGAATACTCTCTTACAATGACCTCACTGATCGACTGCAATGTGAAATTAAATGAAGCAATAAAATCAGAACCAAAAAACTTTAGAAGCTTCTTTGATAAGCTCCATTGAATTTTTTACCTGAAGCTTTTCAAGTAAATGTCTTCTATGTGTCTCAACAGTATTGATGCTGATGTTTAGTTTATCGGATATTTGTTTTGTTGAAAAGCCTTCTCCAACAAGTTGCAAAACTTCTTTCTCACGCTTCGTTAATAAAGCGATTCCTGGCGGTTGTGATGTAGGAAGAGATTCATCAGTGGGCTTCTTAATCCACATCTTCTTGTTTACATTCTTAAATTGAATGGCTATATCTAAAAGTTTAGGTGAATAAACATTGGTAGAAGCATTGCTTCTGGTTTGAGCTTCTTCTAATTGTCGCTGTTCATCTATGTCGATAAGCAAGCCAAGAACTTTATCAATTCTGCCATCGGTCAGTGTAACAAATTTTAATTCCTGTAACCAAATCCACTCACCATTTGCTTTCTTGAAGCGATATTCCAGACTAAGAAATAACTCTGGAATCAAATTATTATCTTCACAGTTATTCAATTTTTTATGTCCTTGAATAATATCCTCCATTACCTGAGGCTTATCTTCAGGGTGTATTAACGAAAGCCAAAACTCCAATCCCAATTTCATGCTGTCTTTTGAATACCCCGTTAATGATTCAAACAAATCATCCACGTAAATCAATTTTGAAGTTTCACACGAAGCTACGTATGCAGCATGCTGGGGATTCTTGCGAACAATGTCCATGAAAACATCTGGCAACTTTGTTCCGCTTCCTATAACATCTTCTAGTTTCATAATTTAATCATTTAAAATTATTGAACTTAAATGCATAGTTACAATCAAGGTTTAAAAGATGTTATAACGGAAAACCGTGATTAAATAAACACACCATGACTACCCTAAAGTACAGAAAAGGCCAAAAAAATGAAAAGAAATTAAATTACGCGATCGAGTTGCTGGTTTATTAAACGCTTCTTTATATCGCCAACTACAAATTCTGCATCACGTCCAACCCCTCCAACAAGCCCAGATGTAAGCCCAAATTGAAATGGCATACCTACAAAGTACAAACCTGGAAACCTTGAAATTCCTCTTTCAGTAACTGGCCATCCGGTTCGATCTGTAACATTTAAATCGATCCATGAAAAATCAGGTTTAAAACCTGTACACCAGATTATAGATGAAACCGGGAATGTGTTTCCGTCTTTCAATCTCGGCTGTCCATTACTAACTCCTTCTAATCTTGGTAGTCGCTGTAGTGTTTTCCATGTGTCTACAAGTGCAGGCACAACTGTGCCTCCTCTTATTATTCCAGGTCGCGCTTTCCTGCCAATAAAAGTTTTTACAGTTAATACATTGCTTATAAATGACCAGTATAAATCTCTACCCAATAGAAATAAGGCTTTAGGAACCGTGAAAGAAATTTCCCCAGAAAGATGTACACGCCTATTTGATTGGGATAATTCCTTCGCGATCTCAATTCCAGATACACCTGCTCCAACAACAAGAACATCTCCTGGCGGTAACATCTCCGGATTTCTATAAGTGGATGAATGAATTTGATAAATACCGGGATCCAGTTCAGAAGCAAAGGAAGGTATTTTTGATAACGGATTATTTCCAGTAGCAACAATCACATGTCTGGCTAGAAAATTATTCTGAGAAGTAGTTATTCTATAGTATATACCTTCTTTGGAAACATTAATAACATTCTCTTCAAGTTTTACAGGAATAGAAAATCTTTCGGCATAGTCTTCCAGATAATCAGCCATCTGGTCTTTAGTAGTTCTATCTTGTAATGGAATTGAATCACCAGGCAAAGTATTAAATTTTCCAGGAGTAAACAGTGCGAGTGAATCCCACCGTTGTCTCCATGAGTCACCAATTCTTTTACCGGAATCAATAACAAGAAAATTAGCTCCAATTTTATTCAAGTGATATCCACTTGCCAATCCTCCCTGACCACCTCCAATTACAATCACGTCAAATTTTTTCTGATTCTCGTTACTCACGTTCATAGCTTTTAATTTGAATTAAATTTTATCCAAATATTCAGCTAATACCATTAGTGTAACATCACAGAAAACCCGTATTTTTATATAGAGGCTACATCATCATGACATCGTGATGCGGGTCATTTTCGAATTTCAGATTGAACAACAAGTAGAAATGCAACGAACGAAGTAACTGACCTTATAATATGTAGCAGCCACCATTTATCTCTGACGTCTGTCCAGTTTTCTGGGAAATGCTCAGGTGTCCACGTTATCACTACAGCATTAATGGGTTGATTTCCAAACCTTGTTACAAGCCCGCTACATATCAAACAAATAGCAGCTACAAGCAGTGAAAACAAAACCGATTTACGTTCTTTATTGATAAAAGCAGTGATCAATGTAAATATGATAGCCACTAATCCGAGAGCTGGCATTAATACATTAAAGGATTTAATCAGGTTTTGTTGCTGCTCTAAATACGAAGTTAGAGAAAGGGTTTTGGGATTGAATCCAAACCATATACACCATAGGGTGCCGGCAATCATGCCTGTGAGTATTACAGTGCAGATACGAACAAGTTGTGATATCATATTATATACTTTTATTTTCTATTTAATTTTACTCTAGTCCTCATTGATCTGAAAGGCTCGTAGTAAACAAAGATATCCTATTGTACCAATAAAAAATCGAACACGGTCAGCAAATACCCAGTCATAAACCATTATACAAACTTCATCCCGAGAATAAGTTCCGCCTGCTTGCGTCATCAATGCTTCATTAATAGGATATATATAAACAAGTGTGAAGATTATTATAATGATCATTGACATGGAAGAAATAATCAACCACCATTTCTTTTTATTTCTCCATGAAAGAGCAGTATAAATAAAAAGTGGAGCAGCGCGGACTACCATCCACTGTGGTCCGAAAAAATTCAGAACGGTATTATTAAAATTTGTTCCCAGAAAAAAAGATCTGACTGATTCTGGTGGAGAACTACTCCACAACGGAACAATGACAAGCATACTAAATAATGTTCCACCAACCCACAGCCCAAATCCAATTACGGCCCACCAGCTTATTACATTTCGAACTATCTTTTGCCCTTTCGTCATGAGTGCAATTTCATTATTCTCTGTTTCTATGAACATCATGGAATTCAGGTATTTATTAATCAAATAAATAACCTCAATCCATTCCCTGAAAGAAGGCTAACATCATATAATGGTTTTCTGCGATAATAATTTTGATATTCCATTCCAATCTTTGCAATTCATTTCTACTTATACATTATACTTTACATTATGTGTTACCAGATAAAACAGAAAGAGATAGACAAAATTTCTGATTTTGAATTATTAAAGAGAATAAAGATTGCATTTGCATTATGGTCACTTTTGACAATTGTTTATATAATATGGATTGCTTTCCAACATATCCATTAAAAGAATCAAACCTCTTGATTCAGTGACAATGCTCTGGTATTAAAATTAATTTGATGCGTAACAACTTAAATATTTAGCTGTACGCTTTACTTACTAAACACCGAATTGTCTCAGGTGATGATCCATGTGCATCCATGCTATTATTCCCCACTCTTGATTTGTAAGATAACCTAACCTCGGGTGCATTGAGGTAATAGTCTGATTTTGCTTCGGGAATTTGTCAATCGTTTCAATGAATAAATTTCTGTGATGTATAAATTCTGTTTCTTTAACTTTTCCTTTAGAATTTATTCTCACGGGCTGCTTATTATTTCTTGGCAACCTTACCAATACTTTAAAGCATATAAACTTTAGTAAACGCTGTTTAAACGTTGGTCTTTTATAAATGACTTTATCTTCAAAAATAAAATTATTAGCCATATTGCAGTGATATAGCATCTCCGTAACATTCATTTTTCCCCATAAGTTATTTGCGTCAGGCGTTAGCTTTTGTGCTCTATCAATAATCTCCTGCGCTACTAAACTATCAAGTAAATTTTTTCTCATTGGTGTATCACAATACTTATCATTTTTTCCAATATCCTGATTTATAATATTGGTTTAAATTTTAATCTCTTTTGAAAATAAATACTAACTGAATTGGGGCGATACTGACCAAACTGATCAACAATAACGTACCCCATTTTTTTATACAGTTCGATTGCTGCAAATTGTAATCGACCTGTTTCCAGGTAAATATTTTCCAACTGCCTTTCAATTGCATACTCTTCAAGTTCTTTTAGAATTTTAATTGCAACTCCATGCTTACGAAAAGCAGGATCTACGAACATTCTCTTTATTTCAGCATAACTCTCGACTATCTTCACAGCACCAATGCCAATAAGAAGATTACTTGTAAATGCGCCAACCATAAACGCCTTGTTTTGCATGAGTGTATCAGACGGTTCTAAATTGCAATTCTCAATTCCATAGAGAGCAATTTGATATCTATCCAATTTTGCTATTAGTCTGGCAACTGAATCTTGTGAGGGAGATACTATCTTAATTTCAATATTATTAACTTCACTTATATTGATAATTTTTTCCATGTGATTCACATTCTTAAGTTCAACCCTTGCGATTAATAGTCAGTCACACCTGCAGCTATTGAGCCTGATAAGTCTCTGTTGCAACGGAGCCAGCCATAAGCTTCGATGAATGAGAAAATTTAAGCATGGTTGATGTGAGCGTAATAATTGAGAGCTGTTCTTTTTCTTTAGCGCCTGTGTACGACATTGTTAAAGTGTTATTGCTATTCCAACTCCAGGTGCCTGTTATGTAAAGTTGTGGATCCGACGCATCACATTTTGTAGCACCTTCGTCAATTGAAAAAGTCCCATTACTTAAAAATTTCAGAATATTATCAGCCTCACATGGATCAAGCTCAGCGTAATAATCTGTGATACCTTGAAATGGTGGTGATAGTGTTTCTGCAGTGAGTTTCCATCCTCCACTTGTGGTTAATAATTGCTGATTAGAGACAGGCATAGCATCCTCTTTTTTTCCACAATTGATGTTGAGAAAAAGAGAGATAAAAAGAATTAGATACATTTGATTCATGAATTAATTTTTAAAACCTGATGAATTTTATACGGCAATATTCGATAGAAATGGGTTGGTCGACCATCACGGATTACCGGGATTTTCAGTGCTCAAAAAATGATGAGCTAGGTTTTTATTGGATGGAAATAGAATATTTCATTTCGTTTATATCTTTCTAATTCAGGCAAAATAAAATTAGAAGTTACATTAAGACTTAACTAAACTATGTCATGATAAATTCTTATTTGTGGAACACTCCCTCCCAATCAGAGATAATAAATAACTACTGGCTTTCGTAATTCACTAAAATAGCTATTGTCTCAATGGCATAACTTTCGCAATAATCATAGCCCCAAACGAATAGGTATTGGTTCGGAAGGTTAAATTCATAATTACACAACAAAATATTACATACCAAAATAATAGCATGGCTAATAAAATTTCGGACATTATTATAAAATGATTCAGGTTTCATGAAGAGAGTAATTCGCAACCTTATAATCGGAAAGGATGTATATATAGAATCTCGTAATGAGTTTCGACACATCATGCTGTCAGGTCAATATGCCCTTATTTCATTGCTTGCTATCGCTTTTTATTTTTCATTAGTTATTGAGAATGGTTTTACTCCTCCATGTTTAATCTATGCTGTTGCGGCTGGTTTGATCGTTCTCTCGTTGTTTATGCACAGATTAGGAAAACATTGCACTGCCAATTGTTTACTTTTCCCTACACTGAATATTCTTCTACTCACAATTGTTTCGAGTGAAAGTAGAGCTACCTGTGGTTTTTTATTTTTCTTCCCTTTAGCTATTAGTTCATCCGCAGTTTTCAATTATTCGCAACGGCGGCTTGCTATTTTTTTTGCATTATTTAGCCTTGCACTAATGATCATATCGATATCATGTGTGTATTCTTTAATCCCTTATCGAAATTATTCTTCGGAGACTATTCAAGCTGCTCAACTCCGAAATGTGATAATTGCATTTTTTCTTTCAGTGGTAACGGTTTATTTACTCATTAGTATCAACCATCACATCTCCCGGCAACTGGAGGATAGCTATCTGCAATCAAAAAAATTGAACGAAGAACTAGATCGTTTTGTCTACAGTACTTCTCATGATTTGCGAGCACCACTCCTATCAGTACTTGGACTGTTGGAACTTTCAGAAAATTCCGCTGAAGAAATGGAGACGAAAAATTATCATCGTTTGATGAAGTTGAGAATTTCGAACCTAAATAAGTTCATAGTCGACATTACTAACTACTCGCGCAATAAGCGATTACAAATTACGAAAGAAGACATTATTCTTGGCTCATTAGCGAACGATGTCTGGGAGTCATTGCGATACAGCCCGGATGCTGATGGAATTGAATTTATAAATGAAATTCCTTTAGATTTAATTGTTCGTAATGATGGATCAAGACTTCGGATTGTTTTGAGCAATATTATTGCCAATGCCATTCGTTATCACGATCAGCATAGAAACAGAAAATATATCCGGCTCTACCATCAACAAACAGCCGACTCCTTTGCGATTCATATTGAAGACAATGGCCAAGGTATTGCACCAGAATTCCAGGCAAAAATATTTGATATGTTTTTTCGAGGAAATGAAAACTCACAAGGAACGGGGCTTGGTTTGTTTATCGTAAAAGAAACGCTTGCAAAACTTTCCAGTACAATACAACTTCGCTCAAGTCTTCAACAAGGAAGTACGTTCATCATTTCGATTCCAGTAACCGAGATATAAGAAACTCATATCACAGAAATTGAAGCTCAGAGATTGACATAAATCAATGAAATAATTTAGAAAGTTAAAAGCCTGAAATCTTTTACAATTTCAGGCTTTCTTATTGCATCCTCTGAGAGGGTTGCTAGTTCAAACCCTTTCTTGCAGAATTAATTTTGAATCCATTCAGTTCTATTCATCGGTTTACCAGGGCAGTCCATTATATGTATTGGCTTCTTTTTGCAATTCTGGCATCACCTTAGTTAGCGACTCCTCAACACCAGGGCGAATATCACCGAGTGGCACATTACCCAGGAGTGTTACCATCCACTGATTTTGTACTTTGTGTGCTGCAAAATTTCGATTCAGTGCCAACACTCTGAGCAGTACCCATCCGCCACCAGATCCTTGTCGAGTAAATCGAACGTAGTCACTGATCACAGTTGATCTCCCGATTGATTTCATTGTCCACTTTCCTTTTGTCTTCTCCAACTCAACAGAGCCTACAACATCCTGATTTGAATTATTTAATGCGACAATTTTTCTTCCAGTTGATTTGATCAATTGATCAGGAGAGTTACCCTCTTTAAAAGATTTAAGTTCATCCAATCGTATATACTGATTCGTAACCTCTTCACCTAATGTAGAGTTTTGACCTTCTTCAAAAGATGAGAAATTGAATTGTTTATAATTCTCACGACTGATACTTTTTTTAAAGTTAGTGAGCGACTCGCGAGCAACGGATACTGCGCTAGTATCATTTTGCGCAATGGCAGCTTGGCTTATCAGGCAAACCATCACTATTAAATATATAACTGTTTTCATTTTTCTATTTTTTAGTTATGTCATAAAAGTCATCCCAATGTGTATGGTTCGAACCACTTACGTATTCTGAATATGTAATGTATCGAGTATCGCCAACGTTAGGTGCCCAGGGATCATTGATTGCAAGGTATTGAACTCCTCCAATTTCAGCGTATCCATAAACAACCATCATGTGACCTCCTCCTCCTGTCCAATGCCAGGAGAAAGCTATCGGCTTCTTCTTGCAGTATATCTGTGTTTGTATCTGGCTCCACGTAAGGGCTGTATTAGATGTACGGGCGAATGTGAAATTGTACTTGTCAAACTCCGGCCATCCACCATTGACGCATGCGTTGGGCACAGGACTATTACAACAGTCAGTGCGACCAAATCGTTTATTAGCTTCATCACATTGCTGAACATCTGTGCCTAAGAAATCCATACACATTTCTCCTGAAGCAGCCCAGCACCACATGCTGGTTTCCTGTGCCCGGAGCGTAACAGGTTGCGATCCCAATAATTTGTTAGGGGTACAACAGCTTTGAAACAATACTGTCATAGTGAGTAGTGCCGCAAGCACTATAAGTTTTTCGAGAGTCTTCATATTATTTTGTTAATGTGTGAAAAAATAATTCTGTTAGAGAGCCTACTCTTCTTCGGCTTCTCCTTCATCAATGAACAAAGCTTGAAATGCCAGGCAGCTTTAACAATACCCCCCCGGGATGATTTAACTACCCTTTCGGAGGTATTTTTTTGGAGTAAGAATTATGAATGGATTGTTTGCAGACGTTGTTACAGGTAGCATCACATCCCCAAAGGTTTCACTCCTTTGAAATTATAATAGATGTTGAAAACATCTGGTTCACGACCATTCTAATAGGAGGCCCAACAGGAACCTCAAGAGGTCACCTAATTTCAAGGTTGGGTAAGATGAATCGTGCTTATTGGAACGTCTGAAAATTGAAGGGAGTTAAAAGGATGGATTAAAGTTGATACCTAGTTGTATTTGTTAACTACTTAACCCCATCATACCTGGAATTAATATAAATCAAAGCATCCTCAGTAACGTCAGATTGATCGTTGGCATACATTAAATTACCATCACCTTTGGCTCCAAGGATGAAATCATAGTTATTCTCTTTTCCAAACTCTATAAGGTATGAGTTGATCTGTTTCCAGATCTCTGCTGTATATTGATCAGAAAGCTGTTGTTCTTCAAGCTGGCATGCTCGGGCAGTTTCCTGGTATGAATTTAACGTGTATGCATTCTTGGGGTCTAGTTCTAATATCGACTCTATCGAATCAAGCTTATGCTTATTTCGGTCTTTGACCTTATTCAGTTTTTCTTCCAGAAACTTTTTCCCTTTGAAGTTCTCAAATAATGTTTTGTTCATTATAAAACCTTCCTTCCTGTGGCTGCTGTTTGAATAAATCAGATATCCCACAGTACTGAGAGAAATCACCAGGGCGGTAATAGAAAGAAGGTTCTTCATGTTACTTTGTTTTTGAAGTTGAAGTAACGTTAATAGGTTCTACAAACACAGTATTGATCTTATTTTGTTCTTGCTCACAAACAATGTGAACCATTTTTTGCTTCACTCCACCGCATGCATCTTTCACACGAAATAAAACATAATAGTCAGGTGTTTTGTCTACATCAATAACCATGGAGTTTCCGGCTTTCGCTATTTCTTCACTTCTTGGCTGATACAAAAAATCATTCATACCATTATTAAGAACAAACCAATCTGTTGAATACGGAGCTTTGCCGCCGGAGATCTGTCCATAGAATTCCACCAGGCTTCCATTTATGCCTTTGCAATCCAATTGCAAAGGGTTGACAAAAATATCAACTTCTGGGGTTGGTTTTGCTGGTGGGCTTATAAGTTTCAGATTAACCTCATATTTCTTCCCTTGTTCGTTAACAAGTTGGCAAGTATAGTTATCTCCTATCTTTATAGCCTGTGATATCTCATTCAGTTTAATGGTGAAATGATTCAGGCCGTAAGTTTTATCAAGACTGAGCTTTGTTACTAATGTTTTTTTCCAATCATAAATATTCAACAATACGGCGTCTGCCTTGCCATAAGCATCATAATATTGAAGACACAATGCATCAGGTTGAACTTCATATACCAGTCCCTTTTCGGCTTTATTAACATCAATGTAATATGTTTCTGTTTTTTTAATCGATGCAGTTTCCTGAGCCTTGCCTTGCAAGGAGAACAATACCAACGTATTGCAAAGTAGACCAAGGACGAGCCTGTTGTATATTGACATAAAATTACTTTTTAACTTTTATAGAACTTATTCCTAATCTAAAAACCCAGGGTGTGCCTGAGTTGTTCGCACCGTTTGTTGTGCTGATTCTGTACATCAGAGAAGGGTTGAGCGCTACTGATTTTGTGATTGGTAACAAAACACCCCCTCCTATTAAAACTGCATGACCGCTCTTATTTACATACTCGGTGTTTACATTCGCTGGCATAATGTTATCTTCTGCCTGGAGATAAGCCCTTCTTTGAAAGAACTCGATCTTCGAAAAATAGCGTAAGCCGACTGATGCGTTGAATTTCTTGTCTTCATACTTAACAAGAACATTAGGACCAATACCCAGTGATAAATAATCTGTAAAATGATAACCAAATGAAGGTGATGCTTGAAATAGTGTAACCTTACCGGTTTGCAAATACCCAACCACTCCTTCTATATATGATTTATGAAGGAAGCTTTCCTTCTCTTTAAAGACCGCTGCTTTAATATCTTTATTAACAGTCTCCTCTTTCATTTTCAAATTCTCTGTCTTCAGATTTATCTGACGCATACTATCCACAAGCTTCATATATGTTTTATCAACCTGCTTGCCGTGGATGGGTGGCAACTCCGTTAATACATCTGCCGGTAATTTAACTTTTGCCAGGTCTGATTTATCAAAACTGGTGGGTAATGAATTTATCTTCTGCTCATCAGGAACTTGCAAAGCCTCCTGACTCGTGTTAAGCCCTGCATTGTTCAATTTCTGATCTGACGGAAATGAAGAGTTGATAGACTGAAGCAGGTCTTCTTTACTCACTTCTTTCTTAGAAAATGCAGATACAACATTAAAGATGCTGTCTGCTTTTCTTAAGCCCAGTGAATCATAAAGTTTTTTCTTATACTTCTCTGAATAAACCTTCTTCGCTCCTGTCAGATTATTTTTGCCAGATTCTAAAACATTATTCTCGTTTAATTCTTTAGCAGAATTGACAATCGTTGATGTTTTATTCCCTTGATTTTTAGAATAAGTATCTACATCTTTTAATTCCTTCGTTACGGTTTCCTTTGGTAACGAAAGTGTCTTTTCAAAATTTTGTTGAAGGGGATTGAAGTGATAATCTTTTGAATTGATTTTATCAGGGTTGCCCGGAGTTGAAAAGTTATTTGTTTTCAAAAACTGTTCTTCTCTTGATACTAAACCTTTTTTATTAAGTACTACCTCTCCAGTATCAATTTTGAGATTCTTAAATCTTGAAGTGTTATAAGATTTTGTAGAATATTTCAATTGACTTTGATTCGTTTTTGAGGTATCAACTTGGTATGAAGTCTTGAATGAATTAGTTGTCTCTCTAAAATCTGAACTGCTGCTCTTTCTAAGTTGCCTGAAGTTTTCCTTTGAATCATGTACGAAAGAAGTATCCTGTTTATTCAAGACAAAAGATTTCGTGTTCTGTGCTTTAAGGGCTACAGAATTTAAGCATAAAAAGAGAAGAAGAGATTTTATGAAACTCAAATTCATTCTATAATTTCATTATAAATGCCAATACATAATAAGGCGGTCTATTTTCATGTGTTGCGCCGGTTGTCGTACCACTACCACCACTTGTATTTGTTGAAACAGTAGCAGTTGTTCCACCATCTTCCCCCTGGGCGTACGCTACACCACCATCATTACCCCAATTGCTTCTGATCGTATAAGTATGCGAGTGGGCAGGCAATTCACCGACAGTTAAAGCATGCTTTTTTTCACCTCCAGTATTCTTTACAGCACTATAATCTGAATCATTAGTACCATATCCTACGATAAATCTTCCTCTTAGATCAGGCGTACCATTTGTTCCATCACATAAAGCCCAGCCAGTTGGTATAGATGGAGTTGTACTTCCAGTTCCATACCACATTATAATTGAACCTGTTGGTACCGTCCCAGTAACACCAGAAAAATTTGTAGCTGTGACAGTTCCAGTAACTGTTATGTTACCCGTATGTGTAATAGCTGTACTTCCAGCAAGCCTGTCTAATGCATTCACAGCATACCATTGTCCTGAATTATAGAAATAGAAGCGCGAGTCATTGGTATCAAAAACCATCAATGATGTCGCTGGTGTAGTTATTGCCTGACGCTGGGCGGTTGTCATACGAGGAATAAGAAGCCCTTTGCTGGTAGAGGTGATATCTACTGTTGAAGATGCATCTGGCGTTGAAATGTTAACACCTACTTGACCTGTATATGAAATACCACCGGTAACTTTAATCCACGTATCTAGTGTATTCCATTGACTATTGGAGTAATAATAAAAAGCTTTCACTGTATTATCATATACCAACAATGCCTCATCTGGAGATGAAATCGCCTGACGTTGTGTTGTTGTCATGCGTGGAATCAAAATACCTTTATCTGTAGCGGTAAGATCAAGCACCGATGATGCTGCCGGTGTAGCATTATTAACACCTACCTGTCCGGTATAGGAAATGTTAGTACCTGTACCACGATTCCAGATAGACTCCAGTACATTCCATTGACTGTTGGTATAATAACAGAATTTTCCAAGCGTAATATCGAATACCATTAATGCATTAGCTGGTGAAGCTATTGCCGTACGTTGTGTTGTAGTCATGCGGGGAACAAGAATACCCTTATCTGTTGCGGTCAGATCAAGTGTAGACGATGGATCGGGCGTAGCATTATTAACACCAACTTGTCCTGTATAGGAAATGTTAGTGCCCGTACCACGGTTCCAGATAGACTCCACCACATTCCACTGACTGTTGGTATAGTAACAAAATTTTCCAAGCGTAATATCGAACACCATTAATGCATTAGCAGGTGAAGCTATTGCAGTACGTTGTGTTGTAGTCATTCGGGGAACAAGAATACCTTTGTCTGTAGCGGTAAGATCAAGGGTAGACGATGGATCAGGAGTAGTATTGTTAACACCTACCTGTCCGGTATATGAAATGTTAGTACCTGTACCACGGCTCCAGATAGATTCTACCACATTCCACTGACTGTTGGTGTAGTAACAGAATTTTCCAAGCGTAATATCGAATACCATCAATGCATTAGCAGGTGACGCTATTGCAGTACGTTGTGCTGTGGTCATCCGGGGAACAAGAATACCTTTGTCTGTAGCCGTAACATCCATCGCTGCACTTGAAGCAGGTGCTGTGTTAACACCAACGCTACCGGTATACGAAACGGATGAAGTAGACGATTGATCCCATGGATTGACAGCAACCCACTGACCTACTGAATTAAAATAGAAGAATTTCCCAAGCGTAGTGTCAAATACAAGCAGAGCGGTAGACGGTGCTGAAATTGCTAAACGCTGTGTTGTTGTCATGCGGGGAATGAGAATACCTTTGTCTGTACTGGTCAGATCAAGAACGGATGACGGATCTGGATTGGCGTTGTTAAAACCAACCTGTGCTAAGGTTGCTGTATTGATTAATGCTAATCCAACAATGAGTGAATAAATAAATTTCATAAAACTTTTCTTTATTAGATATCTCGTTTAATTATTTGGTATCAACCTGCTGTTGGAGCAGATTAAGTTTATCGGTTAATGCATTTAGTTTTTTATCCTGATCAAGGATGTACAAGGTCAATTCTTCAACCTTTTTCAATAAGATCATATTCATTTCACCAACGCTAACGCCATCCTTTTCCATTTCTGCTGCTGATGGTACTGATGGTAAATGTCTGTGTTGATTGATGTAACCCGCCACATAACTAAGTGAAGGAAGTTCATACGCATCCTGGAATACATAATCTGGTGCGGTGCCGGTATTGATATTAACTTTTACTTCGCGGGCATAAACTTTACCGGCAACGGTAAGTTCAACGTTCGGCGACGTTGTTCCTATTCCAACATAGCCGTTTTCAAGAATAGTCATTCGTGGTTGACCACCGGTGGCGAACTTCAACGGTGAATACTGTGTAGTACCATCGGCAGTACCGGTAGAGATGAGACCTGTAGTACCATCGTGTGTAAAGCCGATAAGCTTTCTGTTCGCAGGTGCTTCTGAAGATATTCCCCAGGTTGATCCTACAGGTGCTTTAACATGTACCCTGGTGAGTTGCGCATGCACGCTTGTAACGAAGAGTGCGAATGCTAAAGTAAATACATTAAGTCTGTTCATAATTTTAATACGCTTACTGTTATAGTCTTTATTTCCTGATTTATCTAATTGAATTTGTTATCTAATCTTGCTCTCATTTTAAAGTTGTGCGCTGTCTTTTATTTTCTTCTTCGAGGCACGCACGGCCAGTTTCAAATGATCCATAGTGAAATGTCTTCGGACAAAGCCTAACACCAATCCCTGTTTTGTTGTTCTGAATAAAGAATGCCCATCTTTACAGTCTACAATGATATAATCAAGTAATGGATTACCACCAGAGGTTTTGAAATTGAGGACAGTCAATGCATACGCATAATGCTCATCTTTATTTGTAATTAATTCATTTAATCTTTCATCGTTCACAACTTCATAGGCGTATGGATAGATTCGTTTTAATCTGCCACTGGAATCCACCTTTTGAGCATTTTTTGTAATGTCAGTACATAGTAACAACGTTTTGTTTTTCAATGAGGGTGTTCTTGCTTTAATTGCTTTCCTGTACTTTGAAAAACTTCCTATGCCTTTTCCATAATCCAGAACCTGATTTTTGAGTTGCTGAACACAATAGGTTAACTCACCCGTGTTGTATAATGCGTCAGGTAACGCGCAATATAGTAATGCACTGAAAGGATGAGCAGCCGAACGAATCTGCATGCAGGTAATGGATGATCTCATAGGCTGAGGACTGTATTCTTCATGAGCGTAGTTAGACCCGATATCCAACAGGCAATAGCGTTCATCGCGGGCCGATATTAAACGGATTGACTCTTCATGTGATATGAATGAAACATTGGCAGAGAGACTCCACTCTGCTGTAATAATTTGTCTGATTCTTTCGTTGTAACCTTCGGTTTTGTTTCGGTAAGCTTTCTCCTCATCTGGTTTGCTGCTTAGCTTCTTAAGTACATCTTCACTTACAGTCTCCAGCACAACGGCCAGTGTACTGTTTCTAATCATGTTAACATCACCCTGAGATCTCGGGGTGTATTGTTGCGCCCAGGATAAGTCACAGGTTGATATGATTACCGTGATCGAAAAAAATATTTTAATTATGTGCTTCATCTAATTAATCTTACTACAATAACTGTTGAGATGTATCTAAAAGACTTTTATCAAATTCTTTTATTATTCTTTCGAAATAGACAATATCTACGGAAGCCATGAGAGCTTCTGTAGGATAGTTAGGATATTCAAAGTGAGGTTTCTCTTCCAGCTTCCAAACAAAATTAATTTTGTTGTTAGAAAAAAAACCAACTATAAAAAAATCATCAAAAGATTCTCCAAACCCAAGTATATATTTATCAATTAAATTTGCACCTGACAATTCGAGTTTGGATTTTAATACTTCATCTAAGATATCTTCTGCAGAGTCATAATCTGCATATGGAAAACTCTCAAACAATT
This sequence comes from Cyclobacteriaceae bacterium, assembly GCA_035493595.1. Lineage (GTDB taxonomy): Bacteria > Bacteroidota > Bacteroidia > Cytophagales > Cyclobacteriaceae > DATCRE01. The sequence goes on from DATJHZ010000035.1 coordinate 16,634, forward strand.
TGTGTTTATTATTTAAAATATGTCGAAACTCTCCCTGCATATATGAAAAATAAACTTCGTCATGCTCTGCGCCCAAATAAATATTATTCAACCAAAAGCGAACATAACCAAGTTTTTGATTTTGACCATGTTTATATTGAATCGCAAATATTTCTTTACTACCTAAAATTATCGTTTCCATATATAATAAATAAACGTTCTGTTTTTGTAGGGTCTCTCAACGGTAGCTCTGCGTAACTATCTTATACTTATCAGTTGTTCCTTGCTTTTTTTATCCCGCTTTGTTCTCATTGCATGTTTCTGTCAGATTACTTTTCGATAGACTCTGGTAGAATTATGTTTCTTTATTTACAATACAAGTTGCAGGGATTTATTTTATTTTTGAAAATTTGCTCTCTTTTAGGATACGAACTTACTATGTATTGAACAGCTGAACCGACAATTTGTCTTTCGTTAAAAACACAATCACCGTAAATTAAATAGTTTGATACAACTGTCTTATCTCGTGTTGTTTCTTGAGTATTATCCAAGAGTTCTTCTATTTCAGTCTTATTGCCCAAACTATCTATATAAAAAAATCTTTGAGCGCCTGAAGTGAGTACTCCGTCGTTGCCATGTGTTTTCAGTTTTAATATGCCATCTTTCGGAATCTTGTAAATCCTATGATTCCCGTCACGAACAAGTTCTTCACCATTAGGACAATCAAATATAATGGTAATACTTCCCTCAAATCCAAATGGAATCAAGTGAAACTCGGACTCTGCCTGCTTGCAGGAAGAGAAGATTAATAAAATTGGGAGAATTAAAAGCAATGATTTCATAGCTATTTTTTTGGCGGTGTTTGTTCGTAGAATTTATTCCAATCATCAATTGTACTTTCGACACCATCGTAGATAATTGTGCCTTTAAATGTTCCTGTTTTCGGATCTAAGGGAACAGAAAATCCGGTCGAAAACATCGGGCGATCGTTATCATTTCCCCATAAATTTAAGAAGGGACTTGCACCTTTTTTAATTGGAGATACTCCAACAAAAATCGAAGTGCCTTTACTATCTGTAATATATGACTCAGCAGAAGGAAATGCATCTCCCACCATTTTCGCCGCAATTGTTAACATTGTCTTGCTCTGATTTACTGTTAATGAAAATGAAGTTTTAACACTTATGGATGGAGCTCCTGGTGTCAAAGGATTTGCTCCAGCGTATAAAGTTTTTAAATCAATTGAATTATAACCAGTATTTGACGTCGAAAACTCTGACTGGACTGTCTGAACAGGCTTCGCCGTTCCCTCACCTAAAATCGGGTGAACTGTCTTGCTGCTGTATACCGTCGCTGATACCGTTTGCTCGTCAAAATCAACTGCAATCTGTTGATGTACTTTTGAAGTTGTAGTTGAGTTCTCTTGCATTGTAAAACCTCTATGATTTCCATTAAAGTGTCCTCCAAATTCTTTATCTGGATGAAATGATCTATTATTAATTTCAAATTTCTCTAATCCCTCTAATTCAATGGCGTCAAGAACTCTATTTTCGCTAAATGCGTAAGGAGAATTATGTGGGTATTTGTCTGTTAAAGGATCAACGCTTAAAAATTTGCAAATTCGAGGATTATAAGTTCTATACTTATATGAATACGAAGAGTTTTCGAATTCACCATCGTTGTCCTTCTCTTGTCGTTGAAACCCATATCGATAAGCTATGCTATCGTCACGATATCTACCCTTCATTTCCAATCCAAACGGATAATAATCAGAAGTACTCATAACAGTAGACCAGGCACTGTCAGCTTGCATGCTTATGTTGTCGGTGATAATAGATAATACATTTCCTAAGTGGTTGCTTAATTCATATTTACGTTCACCTAGTTTGTGTTGACCGTTCATACTTTCTCCGTTGTATTCTCCTAACCTACCACTTCCATAAATGGGCTGTTCTGACAATGTACTGTCTTCATAGATAGCCATCACATTACCACTCACATCTCTAAGGTAGCGCGTTGCTTTGGTTACAAATGTTGCAGTGTCTTTTCTGATCGTTAAGTTCTTCTCAATACGGTTACCAGTATAATCATATATAAAGTTTACAACAAGGCTATCGCCTTTGGTATGAATGCTTCGAACTTTTCCATAAGGTGTCCAAGTTATCTGCACGCCCTGATCCTGATCAAGTATTAAGTTACCAATTTTATCGTATTGAAATGTACCGTCATCTTCTACAATATGCGCCAGAACGTCTGAGCCTTCTCTTGCATCAAAGTCTGGATCCATAGTAATATTCTCCTGTGCTTTAATGTCAACAAATTTACCAGTAGTGGTGTAAGAACCTCCTTGCAAGGTGAGATTTCTGTATAAGATATTATCCGTTGTAATCTGTCCACCATTTACCACCTTGTCTCTGTCAAGTGGTTTTACTTGTCTCAACTTGTTGCTGTTGGCATAATATTGATAAATGAAATTATCAGCCAACGCGCCTGTCTCATTGTGGCGTTGCAGGGTCATGATATTTCCGTTAGGATCGTAGGAGTAATCTTCATCATACGCTGCGGCGCCACTGCCTCTTGCACTAAAGCCTGTTGTGCTGCTGTAGTTTGTAAGACTTCTGCTTTGAACAATGCGGTGAAGCTGATCATATTTGTACAACATGGCTTGCATACCTTTCGCGCGGCTGTGGTTGATCTCTCCTATCTTGCTCAGGTCAGTCACCATCCATGAAATATTACCGTTGTATAAACCAGTATGGTTCATGGTTTCATTTAATCGTGACCATAAATGATCGCGTGTATCCGTAACGGTTACGGCCGCATTTACTGGCTTGTAATCATTTTCATAATAACCAAGCGCATACGCATAAACATCTCGCCCGGCATTATAATCTAATGCATTTGTATTGCCTGCGTAAGGTGTGTTCACACCTTTTATCCAACCTTGCAGTGTGTAATAATAGTCTTGTGCCTGTACACGGTATTGACCAAGTTCAACACGCGCTAACGGACCATGCAGATAATAACTGTACGTTGCTTCTTTTACAAAAATGTAGCCATCTGTTGAGGTATGTACATCGGTAATGCGGTTGTCGGAGTCATACGTGTACTGGTGTATGAACTGATCATCCTTATCATATTGGTACATCACATAATTTACCTTGCCGCTGATGAGGTCGTACAGGTATTGTGTTTGCTTCGGTTCAAAACCAGGCAACTGTTGTTGCAATGATTTTACATTGCCATGGATATCATAGTTGTAGTAGGTTGAAACAGTATCAGTAGTATTTTTCTGAACAACATCCACCCAACTCACACGGTTACGAAGGTATTGCTGACTAAATACATTTTGTATAGCAGCCTTTGCCAGATCATAATGTGTGCTGGTGATATCTGATCGCCGAATGTCAGTATCATTGGCCGGGAAATTAATATCACTGAATCGTGTCTGCAAGTCAGTCAGACTTGCCAGCGTTGATAATTCACCCACTTCAACGATGCGTCCTAATGCATCATAGCGAGTATATGAATATAATGTATCATGCGCTTGCTGTGCATTCTGTGAAAGCTTAAGCTGCCCTTTATCATTATACCAGAAGTTTGATTCACCAGCGTCAGGTGTTTTCTGCCAGATTAACTGACTAAGCGAACTATAGTTGTAACGGGTAATGAGTTTATGTGATGGGTTGGCTTTCACTGTGCCCGCAATAAAATCATTTACCTGTTGCGTTGAGAGTGGATGCACTCCATTAGGTGGTACTGTCTGCACAAGTCCTGCGCCCTGGTCAAAATAATACAAGGTGTAATGATATTCTTTAGGCACGTACTCATATTGCAGATTTTCTTTAACCTGATTGAGGCACTTGGTCTGAAAATCTTTATAGAAATCAGTAACCAGGCTATCTAAATATTTATCAATAGCATACTCACGAAGATAGGTTTGCTCTTCCTGCGCACGCTCCATACAGGCTGCTACTTCTTTGTTGATATCAAGTGTGTAACTTAGTTTTTTGATAGTTGTGTTGGCGGTGTCATATTCACAAATGTCGTAGTCTACCATTGAAGTATCAGGTACTACTATTACAGTTTGCGTGCGGCCTTTTAAGACCAACCCATATGCTTCAATACACGACTCATCATCGTTAGGATCATCATATGTAATCTGCACATTATAATCCCCTGCATTGCCTGGCTGAGAATTTGGAATGATTACGGTATAAGCGTTAGCCAAAGGTTCTGGAGTTTGGGCAATGGGCTGACCATTTTTAAACCATTGATAGCGAATTGAAGGATCAACGTCACGGTCAATAGGTGTAGTGAGGGTAAGAGGTCTACCTTGTCGTGCCGTTATTGTTCTGGTTACATCAACGAGGTTCTGCGGACTTGCTGTCATGCCCCCCTCACTGTTACCACACATTAAACTCATAACATCTAACAGGTCAGCAAACGTGTAATTATTATTATAGATATCCAGGTTGTAAATTCCTTGATAATCAAAGTCCGAAAATTTACCATAGAACTTATTGTAACTCAGGTTAACATAACTTACCCGATTACCTGGTGCTGATAATACGTAATCGGGTATAATACCAGTCATTTGGTTGTCGTTTAGCCACATATTATTAAGGTTTATAAAATTGGCAAATGTAGCTGGTATGTTGCCCTTTATTTTGTTGTTGCTAAGATTAAGATCAGTAACGTGACACAGATTTCCAACTTCAGCAGGAATGGTTCCATTGAGGTTGTTATTACTTAAATCCACCTCTTTAACATAACCCGATGCATCAAGAGTTACCCCATACCAGTTACTCAGACTTGTCGAAGAGTTTCCCCAATTGGTAGTATGCAGCCAGGCGGCTGAATCCTGGGTGCTGTTATACAACGCCATCAATGCACTGTATTCATCTTCGTGTGTGGATTGACAACCAGTTTCTATAGTTGTTGTTGGAGTGTAGGTTGATGTTGTAGAACTCTCTGTTGTAGATGAACTAGTCTCTGAGCCACTCACTGATTGCGCCTGCATGCCATTGCGAAGTAAATCTTTTGATATGGAAACTGTTTTTGTATCAGCACACGCCAATGGATCATCTAACGCAACACTATCGAGGCTACAGCTATAATGACTGAGTATAGTATTGATCGCCACCAAATCAGCATTAACATGAACCTGGGCTTTAATGATGGTTTTGAACAGGTTCTTTGTATTGCTGCTGAAATATGATTTTAAATGGTTGGCTACCGAAGTACTATCCGTTGCATTAAACGTAATGTCGCACGCCGTATTCAAGGCATACATCTGGTGTTGAATATCTTCTGTACTAACTGAATCGGTTACGCCATGCGCGTTAGCAAAAGCAGCGATACTGTCAGGATGTGTTGGTAGTACATCAGGTGTATTTAAATCATCCATCGCGGAAGAACAATTTTGATATGCCGGTATGGACATTTTTGCTTTGCGCTTGGCGTTGAGATAAAAGCTTTGATACATCAGCCAATGTTGTTTGTCAAGTTCTTTTTGGTATGATGTATCCGCAAGTTCTGTGCGCCTACTCATGATATCCAAGTAAAGAATATGCTTTCCGTCAACAGCATCGTGTACGCCATTATCGTTTATATAATAATTGGTGTTACCCGGATCGGTAATATTTTCAATAGAGCCATGATAGTTCGTTGTTCCATCCTGCCCGCCATCACCATCACTGTCGTAACCGACAGAAGCAACCTGTATGTCGCTCAGTTGTCCGAGGAAACTTGATTTATATCCATGCCCGCTTAATGAATCAACATTAAAGAAGGGGTCACTATCGGCCAGTCGAACATAACCATTAGGCATGGCTGCACTCCAGTTGATTTTAGTAGCCAGTGTTTTATCAAACACATCGCTGGCAGTATTTTGCTTACACAATTGGTACTTGCAATACAATGGATGTTGCGTAATCTGCTCATTGGTTGGTTCATAGTCAGCACTATCCGGATACAGGTTTCTGTAGTAGGATAAAATCTGCTGATAGATATTCTCACAATCCATCACAGCAATTTCATTGATGGCATCCTGCACTGCCTGATCAGCTAAAGGACCTGAAGTACAAATAGCACAATCATCCGGATCGGCTACATAACCTTGGTTGATTCGTGCAGCGGTATTCTGGTAGGCGGTGTCCTGCGTTACAAATGCATGCATCTCTTCAAAGGTAAGTTCAGCAGGTGTCAGGGTTTTGGTAATGGTGTAATCGCCAATTTGCCGAAGCGTATCTACAATCACGACATCATTCAACACTGTGGTTGTAGTACAACTTGCCGCTGTAATATTTTTACGCTGATAACTGATCTGATCACCAGATTGATTACCTGCTGCCGCAGAAAGATCAAGAGCAACGCCATCGGGATCTGTGATGGTGATTTTTAAATCATACGTGCACGTCTTGCAACCCAACCCTTCAATCTGGGAACCAAGGGCCTGAAGGTCGTAGCTAAACGTATAAACAGTATTGGGTACAACATTTAAAAATGTATGCACGGTTCGGCTCACACCGTCTTCACGTTTGTTCTTGTCACTAATTTTTTCTACCAATGGATCCTGAGAAATATAAGTAAGGCTATCCAGTGCCTTCACATTAGCCGGATTTTCACCAGCCAGCGCTGTTGCAATGGTACGACCTTCCTGATCGAGGTATGATACACTAACCTGACCGTTAGGATCGACCACCAGGTTTTTCTTATAGTGACTTGACTGGCCAACGTTGTTACCAAATAAACGAACCAACTCGGCTTGTGTAGCGCCACCATAATAATATTGTGTTGCATGTTCTCCCTCCATGTTGAAGGCCTCACCTACTCCCGACTGACGACTTACTCTGCCTGTTCCATCATTTCTGAATTCTGTCTGGCTATAGACATAACCTGCTGCATCCGGTATGAATTCACTATGAATACCACCGTTGGCATTCTGGTTTGAATAGTACTTAGATGCCCCTGATTGATTGGAGAGCACTGTATTAGCAAGCCTGTTATTATCATAATTGAATTTATGCTGAATGTCTGAAGTGTTTGAACTTACCAACGGATCAGTTGCCGCACTGAACACATTGAAGTTTGCTTTGTACGCTAACTTGGAGTCAAGCGCAGGAACGGCTAAAATACTGGCCGCTTGTCTTCCTTCAAAATCATAGAGAGACTCACCTACCAATGTTAAATGTTCAGAACTAAGATTGGTCAGCACCTGGCGTTGACGCAGGCTACCATCGAAGTATGAAATCACTTTCTTGTACTTGCCTTCTTCAGCAAACACAGTTTGTTGTTGCCAGTTTAAATCTCCTTGTTGATTGGTAATGGGTATGGCAGCACTATAAAACCACTGTCCCACCAGGCGATGGCCAGGGTATTGCGGATTAGTCCCTACTGCACGAATGCGATACCAAATTCTTCCATCAGGATAATATACCTGGTGCGTGTAATGGACGCTACTATCCGTAGTGATACGAATCGGTTCTGTAAAGTTAAATGCATCTACTGCAGTAGTTCCGGTAAAGGCATCGTAGTTATCTATAAATACCCATTCAATATCGTGTGCTATTACAGCATCACAACTGTAGTTACTATCGGTATACTTCCAGCTAAGTTGTGTTTTATGATCGGTGTATGCGCAATCCAGATCAAGTGAAGAGGTTGGGTTAAAAACATCACTAATGCTTTTGTGAAGCAATACCTTCAGGTAAATATTTTCTAATGGAACCGTTCCTGTGGAAGTTTTGCTGGCTACATAAAAATGGTATTGTCCATCGCATGAAATTAATGTATCATGAAATACCGTGGCGATGAAAGTCTGGCTCTTCATATCTACCTGCAAAGGCTTTTTCCAGAGGGTATCTGTTCCATGAAGGAATGCTATTTCCAGACGGCTCTTCCAATCAATCAACGTGTTTCTGTCTGCCAGATCATACTCCAGTTGAAAGCCTACATAGTACTCTCCATCCAGACATGGCGGGCCAGGAAATACATCTTTGTCATTTCCTTGCTGAAGCACATCAAGCGCAAATTCACGCTGATAGGTTACCGGTAACCGATGACCATACTGATCAATACGCAACGCCGCCGGAATTTTAACAGAGTCGGTAGATTGTGCCTTTACAATGCTGCTCAGTGATGATAAGAATAAGGTTATAAGAACAATAGTAAAGCGTGCTCTCATATTATAAATTGAAGTTGAATGATATTCTAAAAATTCTCGCATGCTCTTAATTTTCTACACGTGACACATGATATCCTTTAAACTGACCGACTGCCTGTGGCGTGCCGTTCTTTCCGAATACAATGTATCGGCTTTCACTAAAAATAGTTTGATCAAATACGGGTTGCGTATCCATTTTTAAAAACTCAACGGCAACCAACTGTCCTTCCTGGTAGTGATACAAAATTTTCTGAATGAGTTTGGTCTCAACATTAAAAGATATATCAAGCTTTGTGAGATAACCTTTTTTAGGAGCGATACTATACTGATCTGTGTTTTGTATTCTGCCTTTATACACGGGTTTCTCATAATATTTTGAAAGACTATCGAAACTGGATTTTATGGGATCCTTCATAAGTTGATTTGCTTTCGTTTGATCAACCTTGCCTAAACTTATCTCCTTAGCATCCTTATCAACAACGATCAGATAATTGTCATTCATCAGCATATCATTCATGCCGAATGAATAGCAATAATTAAAATGGTCGCGCTTGATGTCACCTTCCTGATAATAGTAAGATGTTTTAGCTGACTCATCTTCATAAGCCTGTACCCGCACAACGGCATGCAGACGATCAAGCTTTTCGTATTCGGCTCTAGCTTCTGCCACAGCCTTTTTGAAATCCTGTGCACTGGTAGGACCCCAGAACACAAATATCAAAAGCGTAAAACAAATTTGTTTTTTCATCATCTTAATTTGTTGGCGCCATGTAGTTAATATTCTCCGAAATGGTTTTTATACCGTCTTCAGTTTCTTTCTTTGTTGAACGAAGGCTGCCCTCCTGATCGTAGTAAAAGAATGACGCAAAGTTTTCTTCGTCAAGAATAGCACGAAGCCTGTAGTCATTCATATTATAGACATAACTTTTCATGTTGCCATTCAGTGGATGCAACCTTAGATCATCATACCAAACTGTTCCTGAAGTAGCTGATCTGAATTTTACTTCAACCTGAACATTGGATGCCGGGCATACAAATGATCCTCTGATCTGTTGCCATCCCTCAATAATATTTCCTGACGGATCAAAAGATGTTGTTGAAAGTACTGTTCCGTTCTTGCTCTTCAGTATGATATCAACACCAATATTACCGCCTAATGTAGGAGTTGCTAAGAACTGGTTGTTAACAGAAGCCCAAAGGTTAATGAAATATGCTTTGCCCGAATCAAGCTTGAGAAGATTCTGCGGAAAGGTTTTATCAGCCGTAATTTTCATACTGCTATTGCCGGAGTGGGCAAACGTGGTATCAATAGTAGCAGTAACCTGAGGCGTAACCGTATTTTTTATTTTAATGCGGCCAAACCATAAGCCAGAGAAAGGTGGCTTACGCAAAACAATAATTGATTTTTTAGGATCGTGAGGATACGCTCTCTTACATACGATAGGATCGTTTGTGACATATTTTGTTCTGTTGAAATAATAGAATAGTGAATGGAGTAATCCGCGGGCAGAAACATCAACGTTATCAACACCATCCAGGGCATCTATATTGGCATCAACAATGGCCATATAGGTTGAACCGGATATTACTTTAAGTGATGTATAGGCAGGCAAGGTTTGTGTGCCGAGGATCCAGTTGCCCGATACTTTTTGCTGATCCAGGTATTCAAAACTGGTAAATGCCATTTCATTGTTACGCATGTTGGTACCGTTCGCTGACGGAAGGTGTCCGCCATAATCGTATAAAGCTGCTGATGAAATTCCAAGTACGTCTTTATTTTCAAGTTCGTAACTAAACGGACTATACTCTGTCATGGTACCAGCTTTGATCCAATGTGGTATTGCTTCCACATCAGAATACGCCCAGTTAAAATTCTCTAATGTAAATGTTCCGTCTTTCGAGATGTCGGCGTCCGTAGAGGAAGACCTGGGAACATCATATACAAATGATCCTTCGTTTCTCCATACTCCAGATGCACCTGTGAGATAACCATCCTGATTAGTATTTGTGATTAAGTATTGCAAAGGCCACGAATCAGAAAATGTAGAAGCTGAAACAGAAATAACCTGTTGTTTGGTATCTGAAGGAACTGTGATCAGTGAATCCATCAGAAGTTCATTATCTGCTGAGGGTGTAAATGTAACTTGCTTGAATATGATTGTATCACTCAGGCAAACACCACATGAATAGCGGACTTTGAGCGAAACATTGTATGTGCCAGCACTACCATAAGCATGGAGCGGACTTTTTTCTGTTGACGTTAAACCATCACCAAAATTCCACGTGTAAGCTTTGGTGTTACATCCACCTGGGTAAACTGAAGTAGGATTGAAATTGACAGCACATAAATATTTTTTACTGCTAAAACTTACTGTTGTTGCCTGTATACCGCATGATATGATAATGGTAGTGGGTCTGCTCACAAGAGTAAGTTGAGGAAGTAAACTATTTGTTATTTTATAGTAAAACTTGCTCTCCTGGTCGGCTAACGTAACTGAGGTATGATATCGGTAAGCATTTGTTGCAGGTGTTGTGAATAAAAGACTATCGTGAACACCGTCAACATACTTATACCATTGAAACTGGCTGGCTGGATTCGTAAGTGTATCAACGTATGCAAGTAATGTTAAACTACCGCTTGATGGTACGATAGTTTCTCTTACATAGTCAATGGAGTCTTGCACATTGTAGGTGAAAGAATTATTTGATGGTCTCAGTCTCAGAAGGTCTGTGAAGTTTAACGCATTATGACTGAGATCAACTGATGAGGCAGTACTTAGTGAAGATTCTGCAGTAACGTTATTATATTTATTATAGCTAAGGTCTACATAGAATTTACTACTGGTTACATTGGTTAAATAAGTTGGTATGGTACCTTTTAATTTATTATGCTGCAGATAAATTGAATGGAGCGAATGCCAGTTTGAAAAATCAGCCAAAGAATCGATTTCATTGAAACGTAAATCAAGATATGAAATATTAGTAAACGATGAAAAATAACTTGGAAGAGCTCCTTTCATCATATTGGTTCCCATGTCAAGCGTTGTAAGGTTAGTCAGGTTTGCAAAGCTTGATGGAAGTGGCAAGTCTATTTTATTGTTATTCAAAAAAAGTGTTCGCAGCGTATTCATGTGATCAGTTCCAAACCATGAAGGCAGCGATTCTATACCATTATTATTTAAATCGAGATACGTTAGGTCAGGAATTTCTTTTACAACTTCTGGTATCGGATTAAGCTTATTACCAGAAGCATAAAGCGACCTAAGGGTGGTACTGAATTTTATTGAATCTGGCAGATCGGATAAATTACAACTCCTCACGAATAACTCTTGCAATGAAGGCATACTCCCCAATGATTGACATTGATCCGGTTCTAAATTAGTATTCCCATTCAAGTATAGTTCTTTTACAGTTGATAGCTGTGGCGTATTTGACGGCATTGCTTCTATTAAACAAGAGATGAGAATGAGGGTCTCAAGAGAATTGCATTGACGAAGCGTTTCAAATATAGTGAACAGTCGGTTTACGTTACTATAATTATTACTTGTTAAGTTTAGGTAATTAAGATTGGAAAGCTGAGCAAACTGTGCTGGAAGACTTTGAAAATTGATACTGCTTAAATACAAATTTCGGAGTGCCCCAAGGTTATAAAGTACATCAGGAAAAGAACCATTTGGCATAATGAAAGATGAATTTCCCGTCAGACTTAATGTTTGCAATGCGGCCAGATCTGAAAATCCCGTTGTAACAGATGAAGGTGTCAATCCACAACTTTGCATTTCAAGAGTTGTCAATAAATCAAGACTAGAGAATGACGTTGGAATAGCACCTGTAGAACTAAAATCATTATAGTTCAAATAGAGCGAAGACAGACTGGAAAGTTGCGAAATCTGATTTGGTATTGGGCCTGTCAACTTTGACGCGGTATTAGGATTGCTTGAAAGATTAAGGTAGGTAAGTTGCGTTAGACCGCATACCCAAGCTGGAAAACTTCCAGTAAAATCACAACTATTTAAATTAAGTGTTTTGAGTTTCAGTAAATTTCCCAATGAAGGAAGAGTGCCCGTAATATTATTACCTGAAAAAGAAAGATACTGCAACTCTGTAAGATTATTCAGCTCTGAAGGCAATGATCCATTTAAGATAGAACTACTAAGATCCATTGAAACGATATCTCCATTTTGAATAGTGACACCAGACAGTGATGACAACGGATAATTATCAATACTAGATTGCTTCCATTTTCTTGAAATAGCCCAGTGGGCACTGTCTGTACTGGCCTGCAGTGCTATTAACGCTGCTTTCTCTACATTGTCTGGCACAAGGTTCTGCGCCACTACTGTATTCATAAAACCAACTATGATAACTACGCACAAGGCTTTCAATGTTGATATACTATAATTACTAAAAATGTTCATACTCAAATATTGCATTCTATAGTCTTAGTTTCCTTTTGGTATGGTGATTGTCTTGGTGTAGTTAACCGTCGAATTTGATACGGTAGGGTCTTGCAATGCTGTTATATTTCCAGCAGCAACGGTTAACTGATTCCGATAACCTGATCGTACTATTTTAGCAGTGTAATCCGTTTCCGTTAATGTCACAGGTGAATAAAATATTTTGTTGCCAGCTTCATCACCTGAATACACGACCTTGCCAATTGTCGTTCCGTTATTGTAAAGAATAAACTCATCGCCAGGAAATAATTTATCCCCTTTCATTGGTGTGGTGAATTCATAGTAGTTGTCGTGATGAAGAAGATTATCTACATGCTGAACATCAAATGTGAGTCCTATGTTTTGATAGGCCGCTCCCATTCCCTCATATTGTGTGTAGGCAGGAATAGAAAGATTATAAACGGCAGCATCACAGTTGTTATTGACCGATGTAAGAACAGGCACCCCCGTAAGGCTATTCCATTTTAGATTTTTTGTTATTACTCTTGATCCTCCATCATACGCTTCAGTGCTCTCCAGAATTCCAGATTTAAAGATTACTTTATTCGTTACCGCAGTGCGTAACTGCGTTCTACTTTTGCTAATGTTAGGCCATGCAGAAGGCACAGGAATAACACCAAATAAAAGATAGATGGCATCCAGGTTATAATAAAGTCCACCACCCCATGCATTGTCCTCAAACTGTCGCATGTCTATAAAGAAATCACTCTCTTGTCCGATAGTATATTTATCAAGATTCTGATTTCTCATCTCAGCGGTTGTCATGATACTGAGGGTTCCATCTATATTTTTCTTAAAGGTATTTGAAGGAACAAGGACTTTCTCGGATTGATACATCAATGTATCCTGCTTGTAATTGTATTTCACCCAAGATAACGGCTCGGCTTCAAGCTTACCATCTTTGCTCTGTCTGTAATTTCTAACCTGCTTTGCTTTGCCATGCATGTCATTAGTGATAACACTATAGCCCTGACTTGCTGCCAGGTTTGAAATACTGATACTTCCTAACAGTGGAATTACAACATTAAGTTTATAAGGCTTATTAAGCTTATCAGTCTGATCCGTTATAACAGGAAAATCTTTAGCGGTATAAAATTCATGAATAGTTGCACCTGTTGTACCATAGCTTGCATTACTTCCTTGCGGGAATAATTTCTTTCCGTTCGGTAGTGTGATGTTTTTCACATCCTTTCCTGCTAAACTAGCAGCCGCAAGACTTGTGACTGTTACTTTTCCATATCCAACCTGTGGTCCTGGAAAATAACTTTCATTTACTGGATATTCGAAAAACAAATTATTATCAGAATGTAGTCTTAGCGACTGAACATATTTCTTTGCATAGCGCATTGCATTTTCATCAGCACCCGCCTGAGGCTCGTATGCGGCAACGCCGCTACTTATGGTTTCGCCGCCTTCTTCAGTAGTGTACTCATAAACCTGACCATAGATACCTTCGTTATCATGGGCCCACTGATCGAACATCGTTACTTGTCTTACGCGTAAGCCCCCTCCAAATTTGGACTTATCTGGTGAGTTTAATCGAATCCATGATTTACCAGCTTCAACCTGTTTGCCCCAATTTCGCGAATTACAGAAACTGTAAAAACCATCTATCATCTGCCGCACCTGGGTAATAATGCTGGCATTGCCTAGTGACTTGATCTGCTTAACTCTTTTATTAGGGTCGTCAGTTTGTTCTATACTTTTATCATTGTTTGATAAATCAGGTTGGTTTGTACGAAGATGTTGCCACGCTCGCATTGAAAAGGGATGATGTCCTTTTTCGGCTTTCACATAAAAACATCCGTATGCAAACTCACCAGAGCTACCTTTTTCCAATTTCATACTGTCTGTTTTGTCGAAATCAATATCGACATATCCGGTAACATACTCCATGAAATTCTCTGCAGGCTTTCTCAGATTAATTTTCAGCTTGATGTAAAGTTGTTTTCTCTTTTGATCCAGATACTTGAGAACTTCTTGTTTCTGTTCTTCTGCACCCGCCTCAGAGTTAACAGGGCTCTCTAATTTAAATTTCACTTTTAATGAATTGTCACCCAGCAGAAATTTCGCATCGTTCACTGAACCCGTAGGGTTTACAATTTCTACCATCTGCATAGCCTGTTGATTCTGAACATAAGCATAGTCATCAGATTCGTAGTCTATCACAATCTTGCCACCGGAAGGAAGTTTAACTTCTTTCAAGCTCCACGACGCCGCATTGTCATTTATCTGATCCCTTTTTACCGGATCTTGTTCAGCATACGGAAAATCTATATTATGGCCGTAATCACCGCCAGCAAATGGTTTGTAATTTCCCCAACGATCGTAAGCATATAAACTGTAATCAGGGTTATTACTATGATAGGTAAATACATAAGGATTCAAACCACCGCGCAAACTTTTACCATATTCAAACCAAACTTTCTTAAGTGTTAATTTTCCCCCACCACTCGAATTGAAAACACCTTGACAGAGAGAATAATCATATTCAAACTTCACGGTCTTAATGGCATTAGCGCTACCTGCATAACGACTAAAAAGTTTAATTTCTTTTAGCAGACTTACAGCCTTTCCTTTAGAATCTATGTCTTGGACATTGCTTTTAACACCATGGCCATCCTTTCTATTCTCAATGGTGAATATTGCTATGTGAGATTTTGTCTCTGCCTTGGTCAGATACCATAAATCTTTTTCTCCATAAGTATAAGATCCACGATCATCACGAGGATCTGTCTTCCATCCTTCCTGATAATGGGCTTGTGAATATGGATCTCTCCATTGATAGGTTGAGTCTGTGGTAGTTTTCTTGTAGGTGAATTTTACCCAATAGCCCAAGTCATCTTCTGTAAGTCCATCATTTGTAACGTCAACATAATCTGGCCCGACAATGGAAGTAAGTAAATAAGAATGGGCATACTTTGGAATTTCAACCTTCTTTAAAAATTTATCAGTTGAAGGATAATCATATTTGGGTTCGCCTTTCGTATTGCCTCGCACTGGCACCCTTGATGTTGTGCTGCTTAGTTTATCTTTTGTTGTACTGAATGTAACTTCTTCCTGGTGTAAATTATACGCTGGTATTCCGTAATTGTAACGTAAGCCTTCTGGGGTAAGTGCTGTATAACCGGCTGTGTGGTGTAAAGGGTATGGTCTTTTGAATTTCTTTTCTACGCCCGCACTATCATACGTAACATTAAATAATGAGAGTACCTCTGTGCCTCCCTTTAATAATTCAGCATTTGTAATTGGGGTAATAACATTGTTTCTTGATTTGCGATCGACCTTAAGACCTAACGAGTCTGGAATCTCCTGCGCACTATTGTCAGTAGGCTTAGTCTTTTCCAAAATTCTTTTAGCCGAAAGAACACCAGAACTTTTGTCGAGTTGAATTCTTACCGGATCATCATTTCCAACAGCCTTCAATACCGTATTGTTATCACTGGACGGTTCACCATGTGATCTGAAATACCAGGGCTCATACGAACTGTTTGTTTTTTGATCGCCAAACTTTACTCTTGACGCTACAGCGTTATCACTTTTCCATGCACCTGAAGTAGATTTGGAATGATTTACTGCAAGGTTAATACCTACGTGCGACGGGATACCTACGTCAACACCCACAGAGCCACCTTCTGAAACAGAAGATGTCTCCTGATCATGTATTATACCTACGTCATTTCGCATAGGTCTGTACATGCCAGAAATACCTTGCCCCGTTACCGAATAAATATCATACGTTAATGAAGGTATGGCAAGGTTGGGCGATTCTTTTAAAACCATCCCATCTTTCTCTCTGTTAAAATCCAGTAGCGCCCGTGATTGTGTCCCTGATTGAAAATTCAAATAGCCATACGCCGGAGAAGACATTCTCCCTTTGTCATATTTAAGCCTTTGTTCATTATAAAATCCATTTACACTACCGTTGAAGAAAACACCCCACCATGATCCACCAATTTTAAATGTAGTAGCTACATTAATATTTCGCATGGGCATGTTAATTTGCGGTGTATAGCCCGGGTGAGAGAAGCTTAATGTTGCTCCACCCTGATAACGATTCACTATACGTTCGCCATCATAGTGCACCGTTCCATCTTTATCTTTATGTGTTACATCTACTTTATTATTGGATTGAAAAGATGCAGAGATACTTGTAAGTCCTTCCTTTGAATTATATGCAGCACTGGTTGTTATTGTTCCGGCTTTCCCATCAAGACTTAATGATGGCTCAATGTTTACACCATCCTGAGAATCAACCGAGTAGTTCAAACCAAGGCCTACACCCATATCCGATGAGACCGCTCTGGTATAACTTATAGATGTGTTAAATCCATAACCCATACCTCTATAACTATTTTGGTGCAGGCTTATCCCCGTAGACAGACCGAGACCAAAAAGCTCAACTCCAGTATTTAGTCCAACACCGACGGTAACACTCGGTGCAACTGACATTTTTGTGTAAACTGAATCACCCTTAAACTCATCAGGAAATCCACGCAATTGCCGA
This sequence comes from Cyclobacteriaceae bacterium, assembly GCA_035493595.1. Taxonomy (GTDB): domain Bacteria; phylum Bacteroidota; class Bacteroidia; order Cytophagales; family Cyclobacteriaceae; genus DATCRE01. Next base: position 33,744 of record DATJHZ010000035.1, read on the forward strand.
TTCAAAGCTCCTGGCGTTAAACTCCATCCTAAGCCAACCCAACTTGATTCCATGTCCATCGAAATTCCAGATTGATAAGAAAGATTGAACGGATATCCACCATTAGGACCTGGTAATTCAAACAGTGGAATATTATATCCAAAGTCACCAGTAAAAAGATCAACCATCTCAGTTGTACCAGCGGGTTGAAATCCTTGAACCTCAGGTTGTGAAGGTCCACTTGTTAACGCAAATGCTAATGGAACGTTAACAAATTGAGCTACGTTGATAATAATAAAAAATACAGCAATGAGTCTTCGCCTCCGGGTTATAATCTTCATATCTTCAGTTCAGGAATATTATTTTTTTTGACTTTTATCTTTACAGGTAATGCACCAAAATATTCTGATTGGATTACCAATGTTGCTTCTTTTGAATTCTTAATAGGGTTTTCAAATCCAAGGATGAATGTTCTGCTATGTTTTAAATCCAGCGGCTTTTCAAAGTGGAATAAAACGCAGGGCAAAACTTTCGAACCTTCTTCAAGATTAATATGGTGTTCGAATTCATAGGAGAAATAATAGAGTTTTTGCTGCTTTTGACTAATGTCTTCAAGACCATAGTCAATAACATCAATATCTTTATTTTGTAAACCTATAGTCAGGAGATAGTATTGAATATCTGATAAGCTATCTTTTTGAAAATCAGGAATCTGTGTTAGACTTGCTTCGTCTTGTTGTAACAGCCATTTATATTCAAGTGGCTGGTATTGGAGATCAAAGGAATATTCTCCAACGTTCTTTTGAACGTGCAATTCATTCTTATAATCCTGGATCCATTTTAAATACTCTTTAGGTGTCAGTTTACTACATGACACTTGAAAGAACAGGATCATTATTAGACCAATAAGCTTTTTAAAATTCATCGTCCAGCATTAAGAATATAACGGACGGGATATAGAAAATAACGGTAGGGTATATAATCTTGGGGTCTTTCAACATAGCTAGTTGCAATAATCTCTTATGCAAAGATGTATGTTTTGATTCAGAAAAAAATATCAATAACTACAATTTTATTACACAGTACTGACATTAATATTGAGGTAACGTTTGCAATTTATATCATTAACACTTTACTGCTTTCATAATTCCAAAAGCTTACAAGTTTTATAGATTGGCGGTGTTATACTTATTACTATTAAATGCTCAAAAAAAATCATTCTTAAAAGAAACACTATAGTAAGGTTTTGAGGATTCAATTAATTGAGATCTTGTATCTGTTGTAATGGATATTTCATTGGTTTTCATATCCTCTTTAAAAGATCACCCCAAAAAGTACCTAATGTGTTTGTGCCTGAATAGGTACATATCAATTGAATAGAATGGTTTGAATTGGTTTAAGAAAAAGAAAAAACCCCTTAAATCATACGATTTAAGGGGTTTAACTAACACTTGATGTGTTATATGTCGGGGTGGCCAGATTCGAACTGACGACCTCTTGGTCCCAAACCAAGCGCGATACCGGGCTACGCTACACCCCGAACTTTTAACGGAGCGCAAAGATACATTTTATCTTTATTACTCCTAACTTCTGAATTCTATTTTATGAATTCTTGAAGTCTGTGATCCGACAGGGAATCGAACCCCGAACCCTCAGTTTAGAAAACTGATGCTCTATCCAGTTGAGCTATCGGACCAGCCTAATTTTTGAGGCTTTCGATTTTACTGCTCAAGCTTCTCAAATCAAACTCACATTATGCGGAGAGGGGGGGATTCGAACCCCCGGTACAGTTTAACCCGTACGACAGTTTAGCAAACTGTTGGTTTCAGCCACTCACCCACCTTTCCAGTGCTTTTTGGCCTTTTTCCTTAAAAAAGGAATGCAAATATAGAAGATGAATCAAAACTATCGCAAATGCGAACCCAAAACTTTGTAAAAACAATACAATTTCATTTCTCCCTTACAAGAATCTGCTGGTAATTCCAGATTAACAACCTAAATACTCTAAGTAGGTGTGAGAAATCATATTTTAACTTTTCTCGTAAATCTAGTAAGTGTATTCTCCATTGTTTCAATCGCCTTACTCTTATCATCTCTTATGGCATTCGAATATTCAGCTACCAGTTTTGTAAACGCTGATACCATGGCTGACTTTGTATCTATATCAATCAGACTAAAAATGTGTTTTGAGATTTCGTTAAAAAGACTGTTCAACTTGCTTAAATAATCTTTTCCTTTAGATGTTAACGTAATCAACCGCGCTCTTTTGTCGTCAGGGTCTACCCTTTCGCTAATAAGCCCTGCCTTTAACATTCTGTTTAAAATATCAATGCCCGTTGTAGGCTCACTTAGTAAATGAAAACTTACAATATCATTTTTTCTAATCTCGCCAGCGAGGGCAATAGCATCTAAAAAGTAATACCACTCCAGTTCGACATCTGAAATTTGCATAAGCGCTCGTCTGAAATATAGTTTCAGTAAACTATTGGTCTTACCCAATTGCTTGGCGAGATTCAGGTCAATACGCTTATCAATCTGAACAGAGTTCTTTTTTGTGGATAAATAGTAAGTACAAAAATCCTCTACACTAGCCAAGTTAGTGCGTTGTGAATATTCCTGCCATGCCGATACTAATTCCAGTAATGGTTCCATAACTTAAAATTACAAATTTCGTTATAATATATAACGATTTCGTTTTAATTTTAAAACAATAAATATTTTTAGCATGAACAATTACATTATCATTTTCAGAGAACCTGATGGCAGAAAAGATTCCCCACACACCAATGAAGAAATCAAACTCCACAGGTCGAACTGGGCAACGTGGTGGGAGAAATGGACCGCCACTGGAAATTTAACAGGAGGAAGTGCCTTAACACTAGAAGGACGTTTGATTAACGATAACGGTTCAACAATTTCTAAACAGATCCATCACGTTGGAACAGAAATAATTGGAGGGTTTTTGTTATTAAAAGCTCCAACTCTTGATGAAGCTACCCAAATAGCTGCTTCTTGTCCCATATTTGAATTCGGTGGTTATGCCGAGGTGAGAGAATTTTTAAAGCAATAAATACCTGCGTTGTAAGTTGGTGAATCAAGTGATTTAGGGAGTCACTTTATTCTAAAAACCGGAAAAATACCTTTTGCATGTGTTCACCACATGCTATAGTTTCGCATACTACTCATGAAGTTTTTAAAGAGAGGGTCTTTATCTTCATGACATAAAGCAGATGTGATAGACGGTCACGTCTGCTTTTCCTTTTTAATCATCATTCAACACCTTCCTCTAAGTCCTCTAATCTCATTCATTATCGGAATCCTACATTATTGGATTAATTTCGATGAATGCTTCAGTCCTTCCTATAAGCTAACCACATAAAATATCTCCATCATTCGGCATGTACAAAGATGATTTTAATCATATCATCAGAATTAAATCTCAGGTAAGTTGCCATCTCTGTAGAAATCATTTTGCTTGTAGTGCTTTACGCTCAATTAAAAATGCAAAAGCTCTTTAGAATACCACTCCTATTTTTATTCATCGGAGGATGTATTGGTCTCATGCTGCGTTGGAATTTTATTTCACCACAGCCATGGTTCGATTATCCAAATTGGTTGCACACCCATTCACATATAATGTTTCTAGGGTGGATTTTAAATCTGTTACTCCTCGCCTACCTCTATCATTATCACTTGTGGCGCATTAAACAATACAGAATTCTATTTACGTTTATTCAAACTCTGTTGGCCGGGATGATGATCTCATTTCCCCTTCAAGGCTACGGTACCATCGCTATTATACTTTCTGTTCTTCATACCCTTTCACTCGGGTTATTTATTTATTGGCTATTGAAAGATTTGAAAGCAAAACCAGCTTTAACTTCCATCTGGTACACACGTATGTCGTTAATTCTGTTTATCATCTCATCACTTGGTCCTTTTGCACTGGCACCAATAATGGCCAATGGACTTGGTCATTCAAAATGGTATTTCTTTATTGTCTATTACTATTTACACTTTCAGTATAACGGAGTATTTATATTTGGCGTGTTAAGTCTATTCTTTCATCTGCTTGAGCTAAGAGATGTAAAATTCGATGTCAGGAAAGCAAATCGATCAGGAATGCTTTTGTTGGTATCGCTATTTCCGGGTTATTTCTTATCTACACTCTGGGCTGCTCCTGGAATGATTTTTAATCTTATAGGTTTATTCGGAGCTATTCTTCAATTACTAGCCATCCGCTATTTTATAAAATGTGTTCGCGGCATCTCAATCTCTCTAAATCCATGGAGTCGCTTACTCATTATTATCTCGTTGCTTTCATTTTGCATTAAGTCTTTTCTTCAACTCTTATCAGCTCATCCCGACATAGCAAAGTTGGCTTATGAAGTACGACCTTTTGTTATTACCTATCTGCATCTGGTTGTTATCGGTGTGATTACTTTCTTTTTACTGGCGTGGTATATTGAAACCAATCTTGTAAAACTAAAATCCTCTATAAGTATTATTCTGTTAGTTGTTGGTTTTGCAGGTTCTGAACTTACTATGCTTCTTAGCGGAATTTCTCAATTTGACGGCTTTCACCTATATCAGACGCAAGTGCTCTTCTTATTTTCTGCATGCTTACTTTTCGGCATTGCTATGTTTACTGCAATATCTTACTCACAGCTTCAAAACGAGGATTAAAACCTTCTTACTAAGTATTACTTAGGTTATCAGTCTTAATAGAGGTATATTCAGTACTCCTGCTACCATCAATACCTCCTAGTATCCATCGAGAGTCATCGCACATCCAATCAGCGAGATGACAATTATCACACTGTGTATGTGATTTAAATCATCATGTTCGCACTGTATTGAAACTACTTTAGTATCACAAATCATCCAGTAAAACAGACCATTTAAAACTTAATACACATCATGAAAAAATTAATTCCATTTGTCATTATGAGTTTATTGGTTGCTTGCGCGCCAGATAAACAAAAACAAGAGGCTGATCCTTATGAAGGAGATGACGATAAAAAAAATGTCGTTGCACAGAATTCAAATCCTGCGAAGGGTCTTGGCCAAGTTACAACGGTTACTCTTAATACTCCATTAGAACATGAACGCTTAGGTCGGGGCAAAGCTATATATGAAATGAAATGCCAGGCTTGTCATAAATTATCAGACCAGCGTGTTGTTGGTCCGGGTTGGCTTGGTGTAACCAAACGCAGACAACCAGAATGGATCATGAACATGGTCACTAATACTGACATGATGTTAGATAAAGATCCTGAGGCTCAAAAACTTCTTGAACTTTGCCTAACCCGAATGCCTAATCAGAATGTTTCCATTGGAGATGCGCGTGATATTCTGGAATTCATGCGCAGCAATGACGGCGAAAAATAAATCCTCAATCAATACAACAATAAACACGTATGAAAACACTTAATAGATTAACCATCGGTCTGCTTGCAGGTGCGGTGTCTATGATACTTTATCAATGTAAACCAAAAGGTCCTGCTGAAGTTACTATGGGCGATGCCGCTTCAAAAGTATATGTAGCCCCAGGTAAGTATGACGAATTTTACAACATTGTATCCGGCGGCTTTAATGGTCAGATTGGTGTGTATGGAATTCCTTCTGGCAGATTGTTCAGAATCATTCCCGTATTTTCTCTGTCACCAGAGAATGGATATGGATTTAGTGAAGAGACTAAACCTATGCTTAACACTTCGCATGGACAAGTGCCATGGGATGATTTACATCACATTGCTCTGTCTACGACAAAAGGTGAACATGATGGTCGCTGGATTTTTGCTAACGGAAATAATACACCACGTGTGGCCCGTGTTGGCTTTAAGTCTTTCAGAACAGAAGAAATTCTGGAGATACCCAACAGTGGCGGCAATCACTCCTCTCCTTTCATAACTGAAAATACAGAATATCTTGTTGCCGGAACTCGATTCAGTATTCCCATGGGAAACAAAGATGTTTCTATCAGCTCTTATAAAGAAAACTTTAAAGGCTCTATAAGCTTTATCAAAGTTGATCCACAAACGGGTCACATGAGTATTGCTTTTCAATTGAGAACTCCAGGTTTCAATTTCGATCTGAGTCGTGCAGGCAAAGGTCCTTCACATGGATGGTTCTTCTTTTCCTGTTACAACACTGAGCAGGCTTATACTTTATTGGAAGTGAATGCTTCACAAAAAGATAAAGACTTCATTATGGCCGTAAATTGGAAAAAGGCTGAAGAATACCTGGCGCAAGGAAAAGGAAGAATTGAAAAAGTAAAATATGCGCATAATATCTATAGTGAAAAAACACATTCCGCTACATCTACTATGGAAAGTCAAGTTACTGTTCTTGATATTGAGCAATTACCCGGTGTAGTTTATTTTATTCCCTGTCCTAAATCACCTCACGGATGTGATGTAGATCCAAGCGGTGAATACATAGTTGGTAGCGGAAAATTAGCAGCGATGATGCCTGTGTTCTCATTCACAAAAATTCAGAAGGCTATTGCTGCTAAAGAATTTGAAGGCGACTTCAACGGCATACCTGTAATTAAATATGAAGCAGCACTTCATGGTGAAGTTAAAAAACCAGGCCTTGGTCCGTTGCATACAGAATTTGATGAAAAAGGAAATGCTTATACTTCATTCTTTGTGTCATCTGAAATCGTAAAATGGAACGTTAAGACTCTTGAGATATTGGATCGTGTACCAACCTATTATTCTATTGGTCACTTAAGTGTACCAGGTGGGCCAACGTCTAAGCCTCATGGCAAATATGTAATTGCATATAATAAAATTACTAAAGATCGTTATCTCCCCACAGGTCCTGAGTTAACACAATCAGCACAGCTATATGATATCTCTGGTGAGAAAATGAAATTGCTCCTTGATTTTCCAACCACGGGCGAACCTCATTATGCTGAAGCAATACCCGCAAACATGATCTCTCCTACCTCTACAAAGTTTTACAAGATTGAAGAAAATGAAAATCCGTATGCAGCCAAAGGCGAAGGACAAGCACGTGTAGAGCGAAAAGGAAATCAAATACATGTATACATGACTGCTATTCGTTCACATCTTACTCCTGATAATATTGAAGGTGTAAGGATTGGTGATGAAGTCTACTTTCATGTAACTAACCTTGAACAAGATTGGGATGTACCACATGGCTTCGCTATAAAAGGTGCAACGAATGCTGAGATTCTGATTATGCCCGGCGAAACACAAACATTAAAATACATACCGTTGGAAGTTGGAGTGATTCCTTTTTACTGCACAGATTTTTGCTCAGCACTACATCAGGAAATGTCAGGATACCTGAGAGTTTCGCAAGCCGGTAGCAAGACAGCACTAAAATTTTCAACTGGAATACCTGATGACCAGACCAGTGGCGCTGGAAATTAAATTTCATAGTTTACAGGTTGAATACCCCGGCCTAGTGGTCGGGGTTGCTTTAAAAAACCACATCATGAAAAAACTCAAATTACTCTCCCGATGGACTATTGCTATATCCGCATTGCTAATGCTCTCTGCATACTTTGTTCCACTCTGGCAAATTCTGATGTGGGCCCCACAATATCCGGAAGGTCTGGAAATGAAAATCTGGATTAACACCCTTAGCGGAGATGTAAAAATTATCAGTGCATTGAATCATTACATTGGCATGAAGCATATCGAAGTAAGCATGTTTCCGGAGTTTACTTATATGATTTATATCGTTGCTTTTATTATAGCAATTGGCTTATTAACAGCATTGCTCAACAGAAGCACATTACTTTGGATTTATGTCATTTTGATTCTTGGCGCAGGTATTGGTGCCCTTACTGATTTCTATTTATGGGGATATGACTATGGACATAATCTTAACCCAACAGCTCCCATCGTGGTACCGGGAATGTCATATCAACCTCCCTTAATAGGCACCAAACAATTATTAAACTTTACAGCTTTTTCCGGTCCTGATATTGGCGGTTGGATTTTTATTGTTGCTGGTGTTCTCACCATTGGAACATTGGTGTTTGAACTTTATGCTTCAAGAAAAAGTATGATTACAACAATGGTTTAAGTAAACTAACAATAGTCAACATGAAAACATATCTCTTACTATTATTACCCATTGTACTTCTTTCCTGCAATGTTAAACCTGAACCTCTAACAATGGGAAAGGATGCCTGCTATACGTGCAAGATGACATTGGTTGATGCCAAGTTTGGAGCTGAGGTTGTTACAAAAAAAGGAAAGGTTTATAAATTTGATGATCTCAATTGCATGATTAATTTCATCAATTCCGCATATGAACCAGAAGAAAATATTTCCTTCAGGTTAGTGAGTGATTACGCACAGCCAGGAAAATTACTGGATGCCACACAAACTTTTTATAGCAAATCAAATCAGATTAAAAGTCCGATGATTGGCAATGTGGCGGCCTTCGAAAAGAAAAAAGATCTGGAGAAATTCAATACAGAATGGCATGGCATTATCCTTACCTGGGGAGAACTTGTTACACAATTCAAATGA
>DATJHZ010000036.1:0-14710 GCA_035493595.1 Cyclobacteriaceae bacterium
TTATTCGGTGAAGGAATGATGCCTTTGGTATCCGTGATTGCATGCGTTCAGTGAAAATATTTTCAGAATAGATCATTTTAAACTACATCTGTTAAGAGCATTGCTTCGTGATTTGAATAAAAAGATAACACATAAATAACAGCTTAAAAGAAAAATTTTAGTGTGACGATACATTTTATTTTGCTCAAATATGATTTCATTTTTAGGAGCAAACACGAAACCGGTTTCGTAAGTAAAGTAGAGCAAGCGTTGGGTATTATTCTTTTTTAATTGTCAAGTTCGTAAAAGAGTTTTGAAATTTTAATTGCTAAACCAACTAAACCTATGAAAAAAATCTACCAGTGGATGATCCTTTTATTTTTAATATCAGGATTTTCGAACGCATCTGTACGCGCACAAGGCGTGATTCAGATTAAGGGGAAGGTCACTTCTTCTGATGGACCTCTGCCCGGAGTGTCTGTCATTGTGAAGGGAACTACAACAGGAACATCAACAGATGCTGACGGATCATATTCAATAACCGTTGAAAACAATGATGCAGTATTAGTCTTTTCTTTTGTTGGTTATCTCACCGAAGAAGAAGCTGTTGGAGGCCGTACTTCAGTTGATATTATGTTGGTTGAGGACATCTCAACGTTAAGTGAAATTGTTGTTGTTGGATATGGTACTCAGTCAAAGAAAAATCTTTCAAGTTCAGTTGTTAATGTAAAACCTGAAGATCTGAACAGAGGTGCGATTGCCGATGTCGGACAATTACTTCAGGGTAAAGTTCCTGGCTTGAATATTACGGCAAGTGGAGACCCTAATAAACCTGCAGCGGTTATTTTACGTGGAGCTTCTACTATTAATAGTTCACAAGGACCTTTTTATGTTATTGACGGTATACTCGGTGCTGACATAACTACCGTGGCACCTGACGATATTGCATCGATAGATGTTTTAAAAGACGCTGCAGCAACGGCTATCTATGGGAACAGAGCAGCTAACGGTGTAATTATAATAACTACAAGAAGAGGAAAAAAGGGAGAGACTCAGGTGAATTATAGCAGTTATATAGGTATTGAGAAAGTATCAAATCAATTGAAAATGATGAACGCTTCTCAGTTGAGAGCTTTTGTTACAAAGAATAGTTTGGCGTTTACACCTGCTGATGATAAAGGGGCTAATACTAATTGGCAAAAAGAAGTAGAAAGAAGTTCAGCCTTTTCTCAAAATCATAACCTATCGATAGGAGGTGGAACGGAACATGGTACTTACAATGCCAGCGTAAATTATCAAACTAAGGAAGGTATTTTATTGAACAGTGATATGAAACGTGTTATTGCACATTTCTCAATGGATCAATATGCGTTGAAAGATAAAGTGAAATTCGGATTGAGTATAAGTAACTCAAATACTACTTCCAGCGACCTTCCATATCGCAATACGATTTTATTGCAATCAGCATCATATTTACCTGTATCACCTGTGAAAAATTCAGATGGTACTTATTTTGAAAATTTTGCAAAAACGGGTTATTACAATCCTGTTGCTATGCTCCATCATAGTCAGACGGGTTCTAAAAACAATTTATTGACGGGAATTTTTACAACCAAGATTGAATTGCCATTCGGATTAACTTATGATATAAATCTTTCATATCAAAACTCATCATACCTGACCGGCTCTTACCTTGATAGCTATTTCACTTCTAAGTACAATAGCATGTATGATAATCCTGATCCAGGTTATGCTGGGCATACACAACAAACTTTCGGTACAAAGGGCCAGGCTACAAGAAGTTCATACCAGGATAGCAAAAAATTGTTGGAAACATTTTTAACCTGGAATAAGACTTTCGGAGATCATACCATTAATGCTGTTGTAGGATACACATGGCAGGATAATATTCTTGGTGATGGTTTTGTGGCAACCACCAGTAACTTTCCTGTAGATAACACAGGCTATAATAACCTCGCGTTAAGCAATCCTACTACTTTTAATAGTGGTCTAAATTTCGGCGGAGTTCCGGCCAGTCAGGCTTATCAACGGACCAGATTAATTTCTGATTTTGGAAGATTAAATTACAATTACAAGGACAAGTATTTATTGCAAGCATCTATAAGAAGAGACGGAAGCTCAGTTTTTGGTAAAAATAACAGATGGGGTATGTTCCCTTCTGTAGGTGCAGCCTGGAGAATTAACCAGGAAGCGTTTATGCAAAGCCAACAAATATTTAATGATTTAAAATTGCGTGTAAGCTATGGAGTTACTGGTAATTCATCAGGTTTCAACGCATATACAGCCCAATTTATTTCTGGCAGCGCGGGCACTTATTATTATAACGGAGTCAATCTAACGGCCATCTATGGGCCGACGCAAGCTGCCAATGCTAATTTGAAATGGGAAAAGACAGCCACTGCCAATATAGGATTGGATTTTGCCGTCTGGGATAATAGAATAAGTGGATCAGTGGATGTGTATGATAAGAACACTACCGATATGATATACACCTATAAAGTAGATCCTATGTTAGTTCCGGCAGGAACCATTGTAGCAAATGGTGGTACTTTGAATAACAAGGGTATCGAATTAAGCTTAGGTGCAGCGGTAGTTAATACAGGATCATTTACGTGGAATACAAGCGTAAATCTTGCTCATAATCAAAACACAATTACCAAATTGACCAGCCCAACGTTTGTAGGAGGTGACTCTGTCAACGTAAGTTTTCCTGAAGGTGGTGGTCAGTCAGGTGCATCGTTACAACTTTTAAAAGAAGGTCATCCTCTTGGTCAGTTTTTTACGCTTCAATATGCTGGTAAAAATGAGGCAGGAGTTTCTCAATTCATCGACAAGAGTGGTAATATAACAACTGCACCTAGCAGGGCTGATTATCACTATGCTGGCAATGCTCAGCCAAAATTATTGTTAGGCTGGACTAATAATCTTAAGTATAAAAGATTTGACTTAAACATATTTATCAGAGGCGTATTTGGCAATAAGATATTCAATGCTACACGTGCTGATTTGTTCAGACCATCAACCGCTATGAGTACAAATATCTTAGCAGATGCTGCAAATGAGTTGCCAGCGGATGGAAATGCTTACAAATACTCTACACGGTTTATTGAAAGTGGAAGCTATGTCAGATTTGATAATGCAACGCTTGGTTATAATGTTAAAGTTACCAGCCAGTATGTAAAATCTCTGAGAGTCTATACATCTGTCAATAATCTTTTTGTAATAACTAAGTTTAAAGGTGTTGACCCAGAAGTAAATCAGGGTGGAATTGCTCCGGGTGTAGATTACAATAACTTCTATCCCAAAACTCGCACTTTCTTGTTCGGAGTTAAAGTATCATTCTAATTAAAACGCCAAATATTAGATTATGAAAAACTTATTAAAATATATTTTCCCTGCACTTCTTTTGGGTGCTGTGACTTCATGCCAGGATTTAAATGTGCCAATAACTACACAACTTACTCCTGATGTATTTCCGCATGATTCTTTGCAATTTATTTCGGCCTCAGGACAGGTTTATGCTGCCTTAAGAGGTAACTATGCGACAGAATATTTTTTTCAGCAATGTTATAGCACTGATGAAGGTATCATGCCTGCAAGAGGAGGTAATTGGTTTGATGGTTCGCAGAATAAAGACATGCACTATCATAGCTGGACAAAAGACAATCCTTATGTGAATGGCAACTGGACCTGGTTAGCTACTATTATTGGTATGGCTAATCAAACACTTTCAATTCTGGGAACAAATGAACCTGAAGGTGCTTCTAAAAATACCAACCTTGCAGAAATAAGAATGGTGAAAGCAATAGCTTATTTTATGCTCATGGATAACTACGGTAATGTACCAGTGGTAAAAGAGTTTGGAGATTTTTCACAACATCCAACGGTGCCAAGAGCTGAGGTCTTCGCTTACATTGAAGATGAAATTAATGCTTGTCTTCCATATTTAAGTACAACAAATGGTGTTTCGACGTATGGTCGTCCAACATATTATACTGCTCAGGCTTTATTAGCTAAAATGTATATCAATGCAGCGTACTACACTGGCACGGAAAGAAACAATGATTGTATCGCAGCCTGCGATGCTATTATCAGTTCAGGTAAATTCAATTTAGCATCTATAGCAGACTACCTTGTGATGTTCTATCCAACCAATGGACCAACATCTCCAGGAAGTAAGGATGAATTTATTTTTGCGATACCATTCGATGCAACATCCGTTGGTAATATTGGCCGATCAGCAAACTACAAAGCGCGTTATGACGTACCACGCTCCATGGGATTGCAGCCTAATGGGCAATTGTCTTCATCTTCTGGTTATAATTTTTTCAAAATTCCATATGCTCCGGGCGGCCCTGCAAGTACATTGCCTGAATACTATGCATACTTTAACGATGCTAATGATGTCAGAAACAAACAATGGCTGACAGGTTTGCAATATCTTCCAGATGGAGTAACACCACTTAATATTACTACTACAAAGGCTGGATATGATGCTATTAACTATCCAGGGGATAATACACCTTATACTTTTCAGCTAGATCTTGTACCTAACATTACATTGAGACAATCTGTAGCTTTATTTGATTGCGGTAATGATGAAGTGGCATGGAATATGGGATACAGAAACATTAAGTTTTATCCAGATGCAACGTCTACCAGTAGAAATCAGAATAATGACATTCCGATTTTCCGTTATTCAGATATTATTCTGATGAAGGCAGAAGCTATTCAAAGAGGAGGTTCATCGACACTGGGACATACTGCCTTATCATTAGTTAACATGTTAAGGGCTGTTCGCACTACTTCAGCAGCATTGGGTAGCGTAACGCTTGATGATATTTATGCAGAACGTTGCCGTGAATTTGCATGGGAAGGATGGCATAGAAATGATATGATTCGTTTTGGGAAATATGAAGGAACTTGGGGATTCAAAACTGATACTGATCCTAATAAACGAATATTCCCGATACCTACAAATGCTATAAATGTGAACAGACAATTGTCACAAAATCCTGGCTATTAATTTGGGCTGTTAGTCCGGGGGCGTGGAGGTTTGGCCACTGCCCCCTTTTTACTTATCTCCGTTTCTAAAAACATAGTTGGTGTAACATGATAAATCCTTCGAGGATATTATTTTTTATTGCTTTCATGGCCACTACAATTCCATGTGTTTTGGCTCAATCACATCTTGAAAAGCATTTGGCAGGAAAGCAAATTGAAGGATTAACAAAAGAAGCTGGGACTAATTATTTTTTAGTCTTTGGTGACTGGGGAAGAAATGGACAGGGAGATCAGCAAGATGTTGCCGACTGGATGGGCATTGCCGCTAACCAGCTAACGGTGAAGTTTGTTATTTCAACAGGTGATAATTTTTACTGCTGCGGTGTAGCCAGCACAGAAGATTACCAGTGGCTCTCTTCGTTTGAACAAGTATACAGAAGCCACTCACTACAAATTCCATGGTTTATTACACTTGGTAATCATGATTATCAAGGTAACGTTCAGGCACAAATCGATTACAGTAAAAAGAATCAGCGATGGAAAATGCCGGATCGTTATTATACAAATGCAAGAGATGGCATTCGTTACATCTTTTTAGACACCACGCCACTTGTTAAAAGTTATTACCATGACGGCAACCATGAAGAGGTAATCAAACAGGATACAACAAAGCAATTGCAATGGCTTGATAGTGTCTTATTGCATTCACCCGAAAAAACGAAAATAGTAGCCGGGCATCATCCCTTATATTCACTTGGTGATCATGGTGGTGAAATTGATCTTCGAATAATGTTAGAGAAACGGTTTGAAAAATATCGCGTAATTTATTTTGCCGGTCATGATCATAGTTTGCAAAGTTTGCAACTTGCAGGAAGTTCTGTTCACTATATTATTTCAGGTGGTGGCTCAGAACACACGCTTATAAAAATTGATCCGTTGATTACGAAGTTTGCAAAAGGCACTACAGGCTTTCTGGTTGTGGGTAGCTCTGATAAAGCATTGAAGCTTTACTATATAGATAGCCAGGGGAAAATCCTTTATAAGGAAACAATATCCAGATGATAAAAGGGAGAGATATGATTAGATTTCATCAGAGATTTATGAATAGTTATAAGGTTTTTATTTTTTGCTTTTTAGTGCTGATCTGCAAAACTTCTATAGCGCAGTTGAATGTGAGCGCTTCTGAAGCACTAATCAAACGGGTTGTGCCAACGCATGCCAGTCATTTTCGAGTTGAGTCTCTCCCTCAATCAACTGCGAAGGATGAGTTTGAAATTGAAAGCGCTAAAAATAATGTAATCATACTGCGTGGTAATAATGGTGTTGCTGTCGCTTCTGCACTTTATTACTACTTAAAAGAATATGCACATTGCCAGATCACCTGGAATGGCACCAATCTAAAAATCGGAAATAAACTTCCTGCACTGCCAGAGAAAATTCATAAGACATCACCTTATGAATACCGATACTACATGAACTACTGCACCTTTAATTATAGTATGAGTTGGTGGGACTGGTCACGATGGGAAAAAGAAATTGACTGGATGGCGCTACATGGCATCAACATGCCGCTAGCTATCACAGGACAGGAGTATGTATGGAATGAAGTCTATAAATCGATGGGCTTCACGGATGAAGACCTTTCTAAATTTTTCTCAGGCCCTGCATACTTCGCATGGTTCTGGATGGGTAACCTTGATGCATGGGGAGGTCCGCTACCGAAACATTGGATGGAGAGTCATCGTGATCTTCAACAAAAGATTCTTAAACGTGAGCGTTCTTTTGGCATGAAGCCCGTGCTCCCAGCTTTTACAGGTCATGTTCCTCCTTCTTTCAACAAACTGTTCCCTAACGCTAAGTTGAAAAAGACCAATTGGACAAACGGTTTTGCTGACACTTATATACTTGATTCAGAAGACACATTGTTTGCTATCATCGGCAAAAAGTTTCTGGAATTACAAACTAAACTTTATGGAACTGATCATCTTTATTCAGCAGATACCTTTAATGAAAATGAGCCGCCATCCAATGAGCCTGACTATCTCTCAGCGCTGAGCAAACGTGTTTATGAAGGAATGCATAGTGCCGATCGTGATGCGACCTGGGTTATGCAAGGATGGCTTTTTTTTAGTGACCGAAAATTCTGGAATGCACCACAGATCAAAGCATTGCTTGACGCAGTTCCCAATGATCACATGATCTTACTCGATCTGGCAACTGAGATAGAACCTGTGTGGAAACGCACTGAAGCGTTTTATGGAAAACCCTGGATCTGGAATATGCTTCACAACTTCGGTGGCAACATTAGTTTGTTTGGTCGTATTGATGGCGTGGCTACCGGTCCTCCAACAGCTTTGCATGATCCATCTTCAGGTCTTATGAAAGGAATTGGATTGACAATGGAAGGCATTGAACAGAATCCTGTTCTTTATGAATTATTGACAGACCACACATGGCAAGATCAGGTTATCGATCTTGACTCATGGCTGCCTTCTTATGTGCATAAGCGTTATGGAAGTACCAATGAGCACGCTGTAAATGCCTGGAGGACCTTACGCACTACAGTTTACAATGGAAAGACAATTCGCGATGGAACTGAGTCTATCATTGCATCTCGTCCCACATTTGAAAATGGAACGCGTTGGGTGAAAACAATATTGAACTATGAGGCACCTGAACTCTTACCTGCCTGGGATGAAATGATCAAGGCAATTCCAGCTTGTAAGGATTATGATGGTTTTCAATATGACATAGTTGATGTTACTCGTCAGGTACTTGCAAATTATGCGTTGCCGTTGCACCACGCTATAGCAGAGGCTTATCAGAAACAAGACGCAAAATTGTTCGCCGATAGAACAAAACAATTTATCAAGTTGATTGAGGATATGGACAGACTCCTGGCTACACGAAATGATTTTTTGTTAGGACGATGGCTTGAAGATGCACGTCGATGCGGCATCACTAATGATGAAAAAAATCTATACGAACAAAATGCGCGTGATCTGATTACACTGTGGGGAGATGAGAAGAACAGATTACATGAGTACTCCTGCAGACAATGGAGCGGTTTGATGAATGATTTTTATAAACCAAGATGGAATCAATTTTTTTCATTGGCTACAACATCGTTACAACAACAAAAACCAATAGACTACAATGCCTTCGAAGAATCGATACAGCAATGGGAATGGAAATGGGTTTTGTCACATAATACTTTTCCTACTCAATCAAAAGGCAATGCCGTTGAAGTAGCGAAAGAACTTTATCAATACTACCGACCTGGGATGGAGAAAGCTTTTATCATACCATAATAAACAAATAGAAGGAGAGAGGAAGGACATGGCAGCCGGTACATCAACAATAATGAATAAAGATAGATTTCTATCACTGGATATTTTCAGAGGACTTACCATCTGTCTGATGATCATTGTAAATTCCCCGGGCAAAGGGGCATCACTCTATCCGTATTTAGTACACGCAAAATGGTTAGGATTCACGCTGGCCGATCTTGTGTTTCCATCATTTATGTTTGCTGTGGGAAATGCAATGAGCTTTTCTATGCAAGGCGATGCATTCATATCTCAAGGCGATTTTCTAAAAAAGATTTTCACAAGAACAATTCTTGTTTTCCTGATTGGATACTTAATGTACTGGTTTCCGTTTGTGCATCTAGATGCAGACGGTGGTTGGGTCATTAAACCATTTAGTGAAACTCGCGTGATGGGTGTTTTGCAGCGTATTGCACTAGCATATTGTTGTGCCGCCTTATTAATACATTATTTTTCTTCCCGGCAAGTTCTCTTCATTTCCGGATTTTTATTATTGGCTTATTGGGCAGCGTTATATCTGTTTGGTGATGCTGGCCAGGAGTTAACCATTGGTGGAAACGCAATTAAAAAATTTGATCTGTTATTGCTGAGTGAAGGTCATATCTATAAAAAAGATGCCATGCCGTTTGATCCCGAAGGAATTCTCAGTACACTTCCATCGATCGTAAATGTTATTGCTGGTTATTTGGCAGGAAACTTTATAAGACAAAAAGGAAAAACTTATGAGTGTCTTGTAAAATTAATGGTTGTTGGTGTCATGTTGGTTTCGCTTGCACTCTGGTGGGGACTTATATTTCCCATATCCAAAAAATTATGGACCAGTTCATTTACATTATACACTATCGGAATTGACATCCTTATCATCTCTGTACTTGTATATCTTATTGAGATCAGAAAGTTTGAGTATGGAACATATTTCTTCAAGGTGTTCGGCAAAAATCCTTTGTTTATTTATTTATTGTCAGAGTTAGCCTATGTTGTGTTGGTGATGATCAAACTTCCTTCAGGTCAATCGGTATTTGAATGGATTAGTAAAGTCATTTTTCAGACAATCGCTCCGGGTTCATTTGGTTCGTTGCTGACAGGCATCTGGTTTATGCTCATGTGCTGGCTGGCAGGTTGTTGGCTTGATAAACGTAAAATTTATATCAAGTTGTGAAAAGATGATAACCGATAAAGAAATTTTAAAAACCTTAACTACGGTTGAGCCCGTAAAGAAATGAAAAAGTGTAGAATGATGTTGTTTTTGCTGATCGCATTTCCATTAAGTATGCGGGCGCAGCAGAGACCAGTTGATAAAGTATATCCGTTGCTGGATGCTGCTAATTCACGATGGTTTTATTTCTCATCGGCATGTCGACCTTTTGGCATGGTTAGTCTTTTTCCGGATATGAATATTGACGGAGAGTGGGATAGTGGGTATCGTTATGCAAGTGATTCTATTCTTGATATAACACATGTTCATGAATGGCAATTGGCCGGTGTTGCTGTTATGCCCGTAACATTTGATGATGCATCACTGCAAAAAGTATTGCGCAATAAAGCTTCACATTTTTCACACAAGTCGGAAATTATAAAACCAGGTTATCATTTAATAAACCTTGATCGTTATCAAATTCAGGCAGAGCTAACGGCATCTGATCGGGTTGGATTTCATCGCTATCAATTTCCTGCAACAGGAAGTACAGGTGTGATTTTTGAATTAGGTGGTCATCTTGGTCCGTCGGAAATGCTTCACGGAGGATTTAAGAAAATCAGTGACACCGAAATTCAGGGTTATACTGTAAATGGTCCAACCATGCGTAGACCAAAAGAATGCCCTGTATATTTTTCAACAGTCTTCGATAAAAAAATTAAGTCCATCGTTCTTTATCAGGATGGGAAAATAACCAAAGACATCAATCAGTGGGATGGAGTCAATGGTAAAATTCTGGTTGTGCTGGATGGAGAGAAGGAAAGAAAGATCCTGATGAAAGTTGGTATTTCCTTTACAGATGAAAAAGGCGCCGCTAAAAATCGTTTAACAGAAATACAAGATTGGAATTTTGATAATGTTGCTAAGCAAGCTGATGCCCGATGGAATGAAATGCTGAGTCGTATTGAAATAGAAGGTGGAACGCCCGAACAGCAAAGAAGATTTTATACAGACCTATGGCGATCTATTCAAGGTCGAAGAATAATCAGCGATGCCGATGGAAAATATACCGACCTCACAGGCAAAGAAAAAATTATTAAGCAATTGCCACTAGGCAGCGATCAGAAACCAAAATTCAACATGTATAACTCAGATGCATTCTGGGGTGCACAATGGACGTTGAATACACTTTGGCAATTGGTCTATCCTGAAATAGCAGAAGAATTCTGTAATTCATTTTTGGAATACTATAAGAATGGTGGTCTCATTCCACGCGGACCTTCAGGCGGTAATTATACGTTTGTGATGACAGGTGCATCATCAACTCCGTTTTTCGTTAGCGCGTGGCAGAAAGGCATTCGTGGTTTTGATATGAAACTAGCGTATGATGGACTTAAGAAAAATCATATGCCCGGTGGTATTATGAGTAAAGCTGGTTATGAGCACAATACTTCGAAAGCTGGTGGACTTGAGGAATACATTGAGAAGGGATATGTTCCTTATCCGTTAACACGATGGAGACAGTATGGTCATCATGAAGATGGGGCGGGCATGACAATGGAATATGCCTATCAGGATTGGACATTGGCTCAACTTGCTAAAACACTGAAGAAGGATAACGACTATCAATATTTTTTAAAGCGATCAACGAATTATAAAAATCTTTACAATCCTGCATCGCGATTTATACAACCTAAAGATTCTGCCGGAAGATGGAAAGAACCATTTGATCCATTACTTTATGATAACGGATATGTAGAAGGTAATGCGGCGCAATTCACCTGGTTTGTTCCGCATGATCTTCCTGGCCTGTTTCAATTGATGGGTGGAGCAGATTCAGCATCGGCGAGATTGAATAAACAATTTGAGCTTTCAGCTTGGCATCGTTTCTGTAACGAACATCCGGAGGAGAATCCCAAGTTTGTAAACGATAAACGTACGTGGCTCAATTATTCAAACCAGCCTAACATGCAGGTAGCATACGTTTTTAATTATGCAAAGAAACCCTGGCTCACACAATACTGGAGTCGCGAGATAATTAATCAGGTCTTTAGTGGCCTGTCTCCATACTATGGTTATAATGGAGAAGAGGATCAGGGTTTGATTGGTACATTGAGTGTGTTGATGAAAATGGGTTTGTTTCAAATGACAGGAGGATGTGAAGAGAATCCATATTACGAAATTGGAAGTCCTATTTTCGATGCGGTAACAATTAAACTTAATCAGACTTACTACCCTGGTAAGACTTTCAAAATACAAACCAGCAATAACAATTACATTAACCGATACATTACGAGTGCTACACTGAATGGAAAACCGTTAACATCATTCCGTTTTCATCATGCTGATCTGGTGAAAGGTGGAACATTGATGTTGCAAATGAGCGATGTGCCTAATAAGCAATGGGGTATTGAATAAGATTTATTCTGTCAGGGTATGAATTAAAATTTTAATCGTATGGAAAAAGCAGAATGCACCAGATGTTCTTGCGGAGAGATAAATGAATTTCAGGAAGAAGCAGAGCGATCAAGGAAAATTATCAATGCTATGTTTGACAGCACACAGTCATTCATTATACTCATATCACTTGATTACCTTGTAATGTTCTTTAATAAAAGAGCACTTCATTCCACCAAATTGCTTTACGGGATAGATTTGAAAGTTGGCGATAGCGTAATGAGCTACATGCGTCTGGGAGATGAAATTGTATTTCAAAACTTTAAAGACAACTTTAATGAAGTTGTTGAAACAGGAAATATTATTATCAGTGAAAATGAAATGCAATTTCATAATATGTCCTGCTGGTTTAGAAATGAATACACACCTGTATATGATCAGGGAGAAATTATAGGTGTCGCGCTCAGGATTGTAGATGTTACTGAAAGAAAGAAAAAAGAGCAGCAGATTGAAAAACAAAATGAACAACTCCGTAAAATAGCATGGATACAATCTCACCAGACGCGGCAACCTATTGCCACCATGTTGGGACTAATTTATATTTTGGACAAAGTAACACTCACAGAAGATAACCTGAAGATCATCAGGATGCTTGAAGCGGAGGTTGGTAAACTGGATGCTGTTATTAGTGATACCGTTACCCGGGCTAATTCAGTTGAATAATAAAAACATGTATATACATATAAAACGAATCCTTGCTATTGCAGTTATTCTCCTCCTGTTCATTACAGTAGTGAACGCTCAAGGGATTTATAATGTCATGAAGTTTGGTGCGAAAGGTGATGGCATAACAGATGACGCTAAATCTATTCAACGTGCCATTGATGCCTGTTCAAAAGCAGGAGGAGGAATCGTGATGTTGCCGGCATCTCATACTTTTATGGCAGGGCCTTTCAATCTGAAGTCAAATATTGACTTTCATATTGAAGGTGGAACAAAATTATTGGCCAATCCCGATGAGAAGATTTATACGCAAAGTGCATTCAGGAAAAATCCCGGTGAAGGCATGATATGGATAGGAGGAGAGCATATTAGTAATGTAACTATTAGTGGCGCTGGAGAAATCAATGGTAATGGAATTTCGTTTATGGGAAAAGAGTTGGAAGACTCTTACGAACTGAAGCCTTTTACCATTCGTGATCCAAGACCACATGTCTTAACAATTGTCGATGGAAGAAATATCCGCATACGTGATCTTCACATTGGCAACTCTGCTTACTGGACTATCCATTTGATTGGCTGTAATGATGTAGTGATATCTGGTATTAGTTTATTGAATAGTTTAAAAGTTAGGAATAGTGATGGTATAGATGTAGACCACAGCAAAAATGTTCGTATCAGCGACTGCTATATTGAAAGCGGTGATGACTGCATCTGCCTGAAGAACCGAAGAGAATTTGAAGAATTTGGTGCATGTGAAAATATCACTGTATCAAATTGTACTATGACAAGCCGGAGTTGCGCCATAAAAATCGGTTCTGAAAATATGGATACCATAAAGCAGGTTCTGTTCACAAATTGCATCATCAAGAAAAGCAACAGAGGTATTGGCATTCAGAATCGTGATGAAGGTGTGGTGCATGATGTCATTTTTTCAAACATGATTATTGAAGGGCATTTGTTCAGTGATTTTTGGTGGGGAAAAGCTGAGCCAATTTATGTCACTGCTTACCGACGTGCTGCCATAAATCACAAAGATGCAAACTGGCGATTCCCTGCAGGAGCTACTGAAGGAAAAGTAGGTGAGGTGAAAAATATTTATTTCACTAACATTAAATGTACCAGCGAGAATGGTGTATTTGTTGGAGGTGAATCTGCTGATAAAATAAAATCAATCTTCTTTGACAATGTAGATGTCTTTATTGACAAAACGACTAACCTTACTGGTGGTCGCTACGACAGACGCCCTGCACAGGCAGAGCCATTTGTAAGCGGAAGTACTTCTGCATTTTATATTGATGGCGGACAAAATATTTCTATTCGAAATTGCTCAGTGAAATGGGGCAGCAGCAAACCAGATTACTTTGCTCATGTACTGGAAAGTAAGAATGTAGAAAATCTAATCAATCTTAATCTCAGTGGGGAATCAGCATTCCCTGAACGAGTGGAGGCTATACTAAAAAAATAATAATTATCATGTCAGATACTACGAATGGTGTGTATACCATGCAACAAACTATGCGATGGTTTGGTCCAAAAGATCCTGTTCCGTTAAGTGCATTGCGACAAGCAGGATGTACAGGCGTTGTTACTGCGCTTCACCACATACCGAACGGTGAGGTTTGGACTATTGAAGAAATTAACAAACGAAAAAATGAAGTACAAGCAGCAGGTATGACCTGGAGTGTTGTTGAAAGCGTGCCAGTCCATGAAGACATAAAAACACAAACGGGAAAATTTCAAAACTACATTGATAACTATAAACAGTCTGTCCGAAACCTCAGCGCATGCGGGATAAAGATCGTTACGTATAATTTCATGCCTGTACTCGACTGGACGCGTACGGATCTCAAATACGAAATGCCTGACGGAAGCAAGGCGTTGCGTTTTGAGAAAGCAGCATTTATGGTTTTTGATATCTTTATACTTAAGCGGAAAGACGCAGTCAAAGATTATTCGAGTGAGGAGTTGGAAGCAGCAACAAGAAAGAATCTTATAATGACGGATGAAGAGAAGCATGCGTTAACACGAACTATTATAGCAGGCCTGCCCGGAAGCGAAGAGAGTTTTTCATTAGATCAATTCAGAGAAGTGATTGGCCGCTATGCATTGATAGATGCTGAGC
>DATJHZ010000037.1:0-14726 GCA_035493595.1 Cyclobacteriaceae bacterium
CTATGTGCATTAATCATAGTATAATATGGCTATTGAATCAACTGAAAAAGAAACTGTCTCAAGAAGAAATTTCCTTGTCTCAACACTGCAAACTGTAAGCGCTACATCATTGTTTATGTTACCGACAGGCAGCATGGCAAAAAATCAGAATCTGCCAAACGAAACAATCACCATCAGGCAGGTAATGGACAACATTCTGAAAGCAATACCTAATGCTCCTTTCAAAGAAACCGTTGATACGATAAAGGCCGGCAATTTAGATGAGCCTATAACAGGAATAGTAACAACTATGTTTGCTACAATTGATGTGATCCGCAAAGCCATCGAGTTGAAAGCCAACTTTATTATTGCTCACGAACCAACGTTTTATAATCACCATGACGATACTAGTTGGCTCACCAACGATAAGGTCTATAAATTCAAAATGGATTTATTATCGAAACACAAAATAGTAGTATGGCGATTTCATGACTACATCCACTCACTAAAACCTGATGGTGTAATGATGGGCGTGTTAAAATCGTTGGGTTGGGAGAAATATTATAATCCCAATAATCAACGCATGATTATCCTGGAACAATCATCATCATTAAAAGATATTGTTCTTCTTGTAAAAGAAAAGTTAGGCATAGCACAAGTAAGAATCATTGGTGATCTCGCACAACCTTGTAAACGTATTGGCCTGATGCCTGGTGCTCCCGGAGGCAAAGCACATATTCAAACACTTCAACGAGAAGAACCTGATCTATTAATCTGTGGTGAGCTACAAGAGTGGGAAACCAGTGAATACATTCGTGATGCGCAGGCTGCAGGTTTTAAACAATCACTTATTGTATTAGGTCACGCAGCAAGTGAAGAGCCAGGCATGGAGTGGCTTGTGTCATGGTTAAAACCAAAAGTTTCAGGAGTAACAGTAACACACATTCCATCACAAAGTCCATTTGTTTGGATGTAGAGTTTTGTGAGTTTCAAAATAAAAACTGAGCGTTACTTAACAATCTCCGTCAAGTCCTGAGAAATATAATTTTCGTTTTCTTTCAGTTCACATACTTCAGCTAGTAGTTCATACGATCTCAATCTGTCTTGGAAACTATAGGTGATGGTAGCTGCTACAATTTCATCAACACCATAATCATTGGCGAGCTTTGTTAATTTTTGTTTTACCTGCTCCGGTGTTCCGCTCACGCATCTTGCTCTGTTAAAGTGTATGCGTTGTAAATCACTCTCTGCATAATAAACATCCTTCACTTCATCATACGGCGGGAATCCCTGGCGCACGCCACGCTCCATATTCAGCAATTGATAATCCATTACAGCTTGCAGCTCAAATGCTTTCTCCTCTGTGTCAGCACACATTACAAAGATTCCAACGCTGCCCTGAGGTTTATCAAACTGGCGGGAAGGTTTGAAGGCACGCCTATAAGCATTCATAGCTTCAACACCTCCAATTGGATTAATGAAGTGAGCAAATGAAACACCCATTCCAAATTGCGCAGCAACCATACCGCTATGGCCGCTTGACGTTAACATCCAAAGTTCAGGCTCAGTATCAATGATGGGAGTAGCTTTCACATTGGCAGTCTCACCTGTATCCGTTAAAAAATGTTGTAAGTCGTTTAACTGTTGAATGAAGTCGTACTCACTAAATGTATTCGATGGATTTAATAATGATGATGATATTCTGTCGCCACCGGGTGCACGACCAACCCCAAGATCTATTCTTCCTGCAAAAAGAGCTTCCAGCATTCTGAAATTCTCAGCAACCTTTAGAGCACTATGATTCGGCAGCATCACACCACCAGAGCCCAATCTGATATGTTGTGTCTCACCGGCCAGATGTGCCAAAAGAACTTCAGGCGTTGATCCAGCCAGACTTTTCGTATTATGATGTTCAGATACCCAATAGCGCATATAACCAAGTCTATCAGCCATGCGCGCAAGAGCAGCTGACTCCTTTAGCGCTGTTACAGCATTACCTCCCTTGCGAATAGGTGATTGATCCAGCACACTCAATTTTAGCTTTCCTTCCATTGTTCAAATTATATTCAACCATAATGCGTAAAAGGTTTAAATGGTTTCCTTAATTGAAAAATAGATCGAGATTGATCAATAAATTATCAGTCTGTTGTGATCAATCCCGTGCTCATCTTGTAACTGTTTGCCTCACCGAATGACATCAGGAATGTCACGGTAATCTAATGGCTCAGTGTCGGTCCAAAAATATTCTATCGATAGTTTTCGTTTTAGATCGTGGTTGCGATTAATAACCAGATACTTTTTATCATAGTAAACAATGGTACGCCCGATATATCGGAACTTGAACAGATTTTTTCTAAAAACTCTTATGAAATATAAAGGAGTTTGATCCGAAACCCATGTAGAATCTCTGAATATCTTAAATGAAAACTTAAAAGGACCACTGGTTTTAAAATCTATAACTTTCTTATTTGCATTCGTTACTATGAAATGCTCACCTCTGTTATTACCTACAAACAAAACCGTTACCGAGTCTTTCTGTGCATGGGATTCCATTGGTAACACTAATGCTAATGCAATCATTAAAAAGATACGCATAAGTTGTCTTTGTTTCTCGACTATAAAAAGATGCTTGATATTTGTCTGAGATTAACCTTCTCTTAAGAATACAGCTTTTAAGGCCTTACTATTTCTTTATTGGTTTTTCTTCACATTCTTCTTCATTGGAAATTCAAATCCAATGCGCATGCTTACAACATCACCATAAGGACTTTTATGCAAAGGATTATAGAGATTAACCATGATAGCTGTATAACCATTAACATGTTTCAGAAACTTGTAATTCTTTTTTAAACCAGCAAATGCACTCCATATCCATTGTCTATGGCCAGCATCCATTTGCGTTTGAGATGTCAACGGTGGCACATAAGCATTCATGACTTCAAGTTCAATGCGAGGAAAAAACCCCTTGTACAAATCGACTTCTGAGAATAATCTCGGGCCAAACACTCCACCACCTGCATGGAGAGAATGTTTGTGATCGTCATACGCTAAACGCTGATTCCAACCAAGTCCGCTATTCCATTTACCCGAGATTCGATATCCTAAATAAGGACTGAAATCAAAGAGTATGTCATTCTTACGAAAAATCTGAAGCCCAATACCAGGAAGTAATCTTTCCTTTAATGGTTTGCCTCGCATTTCATTGGGACGCTTCTTACCTGCCTCATTAAGACTCTGAAGACTTGAATACTTCTCCTTGTATTTACCCATCTTATCCATGGCATTCTGAAGAACCTGTTCGCGCCCAGCAAAGTGATTGATGGCTGCTTTTTGAACTTGATTAACAGCTTCCTTTTTTAAGGCATCCTGACTTTTAATTTTATCCAGTTCACCTTTATATTGATCTAATACTTTAGCCTCGCCTTCAATTCCCTTTATGCCAGATAAGTCCCCAGCTTTATTCTCCATGGTTTTTGGTAACTGCCTTACATCTGTAGCGTCTTTGCTTACTACGTTCTGTAAATTCTTTTCATAGCTACCAACCTCACCCGTTGCTGATGAAATGTTTTTTGCCTCACCTGTTAAGTCTTTCAATTCACCACCTGCTTCTGGCAGCTTACCAAGCCCTGCGGTTTTGCCCAACGATTCAACATTTAGATTGCCAACGTTACCCAACGATGTTTCAGGTATGTTCATGTTCTGAGACAAATTGAGAGATGGCATTTTTAAGTTCTCTGTTGGAAGTTTAAAACTATCAATATTCTTAGTTGCATCACTGACTTTGTTTTGAAGTTCAGGAGGAAGGTTAATCGACTTTAGTTTATCTGCCGATTCGGTTTTAAGAGACTGAATCTTCTGTTCCGCATTAGTTATAGTTTTTGCACGAAACTGATTAATGCTATCCAGCTTGTGAGTATACTTTTCAGTTGGCAACTTGAGTGCCTTAAGGCTGTCAACTTTTGTGCTGAATTTATTTTCAATTCCTGTAACTGAACTCAATTGGTGCTGAACAGATGATTGAATACTATCTGTTTTATGATGAAATGATGCACTGATAGAATCAACTTTCGAGAGCTTGTCCTGGTAAACACGTTTTAAACTATCGGATGAAGTTTTTAGCATTGACTCGAATGAATCAATTTTGTTTAACGGCTTTTGAAAAGCTGAGTCATAATCCTTTGCTTTTATGTGTGCGCCGTCTATTCTATTGGACTGCGACCAGACTTTTGAAGGGAGTATGTAAAGGATGAAAAGTAAAAATTGAATTTTCATTAAACTGATCTGTTTAAATAACACTGCAGAACAATAACAACCAGCAGAATAACCTCACCCTACTCCTGTCTCTGATTTCATTTTCAAGCCTTCACTCAACAGAAAAGTATCCAATTCTCAGGATTAAATTCAGATGCGTTATACCTTATCAAGCGGGGATTCACTGGGATAAACAAATCTGAAATCCTGCCGCCCTTAGGCATCTTACCCTTACAAATATAATTCTCAACTTCTTTCGGCACAGATCCGCCAATCTTGAGAGCATGCTTCAATGTTCACACCCGTTCTTATGATCCCCCTTTAAAGTGTAGTACGTTGCCTTGAACAAATAAGCTTCGGTCATCGTAGGATCTACGTCGATAGCTTTATTCACATCTTTCAAAACCATTTCATTTAAACTATTACCCGAAGAATTGATCAGAGCACGTACTAGATAATGTAAAGGTTCCTCTGGCATTAACATTATTGCCCTTTCAACTTCTATTCTTGCCGCCGTGGTATCTCTTATGCGCATGTCAATCATACTCTTTACCGTATGTCATTTGGCCCTTTCCTTATTTTCCTTATCCAGTCGGATCAGATCATCCAAATCGCTTAAAACAATTTTGCAATACTGATTGCTATTGCATAAGAAAACAATCCGATCAAGGAATTACTCTGGAGGACAATCAAATGTATCCAACAACTTTCCACTTGTAAAAACGTCTGCAATTGAATACTCAACAAGCAATCTCACATTAACGAAAATTACAGGAATCACTTTCTTGTCCCGCAGATACTCGTCTATCTCTCCACAAAGCTTTGAATTCAATTCAGCAACTCGTTTCATTTTCTCAGATGCTTGAGAATAATTTCCGATTTTCAAGTAATGTGACACCAACAATGCACTGAAATACCAATTTTCGGGATCTGATCTTATAGCCTCATTATAGTTGATTTCAGCTTCTTTTCCTTGGCCCATCATTTCATTGAGATAACCACGAACCGCATACCTCAGGCCGTCATCTTCCATGTTTATAAGTGGAGCGTCATCTAAGATCCGAATTGCACTTGAATAATTACGTTCACGTATATCAATCGCAACTTTCGCAATAAAGTACAGCTCCTTCTCCTTCAAATCAATGGTATCGACCCCAAGCAGAAAA
The DNA here is from genome assembly GCA_035493595.1 of Cyclobacteriaceae bacterium. Taxonomy (GTDB): domain Bacteria; phylum Bacteroidota; class Bacteroidia; order Cytophagales; family Cyclobacteriaceae; genus DATCRE01. Next base: position 5,397 of record DATJHZ010000037.1, read on the forward strand.
TCAATACCCTCCTTAACAATATGGGAAGCACTTATTCTTGGAAGCAGGGCACCAACAATCCCTCTGTGAAATTCGAAGTTTAAACTATCAGCTTCAACACCCTCTTCAAAATACTTAATTGCTATTTCAAAATTACACATCGACAACTCAGCAACACCAAGATTATAGTACGTATCAAGATTAACTTTGCCTTTACAGACTCGAATTGCCCTCTCGAGTATTCTGATAACATTTTGATAATTACGAAAATACAGCTCAGAATGACCCCAACTTGAGTAAGCATTTGCGTCTAATGAATCTTTAGAACACAATGCTCTGAAATTTGCATTTGCATGTATTGAATCGCCCTTTAACATATAAGCTAGTCCAGTTAAAAGTGAAGTATCAGAATTGCCATGATCAAGTGTTTTAAATTCTGAAAGATAAGCTATAACACTATCTCCATATGTTGTCATTCTCTGATGTAAAAGATCATTGTCGCCGGCATAACAATACACCTGTGCTATACTTAAATAGGTTTTGTATTGCCCCTTATCACCTAAAGCAATAATAGATTTATAATCCTTGATCGCCTCATGGTATCTTTTCAGTTCGGTATAACACTTAGCTCTTAGCTCAAGAAAAGGTAAAGCTTTCTCTTTGAGAATATTTGGATTTAAGTCGTCAATTGCATTCTTATACTCATTTATCCAGTAATAACAAACAGCCCTCATGTATCGACAATCTGCAATATTATCGGTATTAAGATTGATCGCTTCACTGAAATTGTGGAGAGCTTCTCTATATTTTTTCATTCTATATTCTGACATTCCAATATGAAATAACACGTCAGATTGATGGGGTTTAAGGGCAAGCGATTTCTCAAACTGAGAGATCGCACTGGAATAATCTTGTAACTGATGAAATAAAAGACCTCTCAGCTTATATACGTTCGAATTTGATGGACATTTTCTTTCTGCATCATCCAAGTTTTTTAGCGCTTTTGTTATTTCTTTTGCTTCTCGAAATTTAAGAGCCAGGCTAATTAGTCTTTCAGATTTCTTGTATTCTTCTGACGTACATCCTTTCAACGAGCCTGGTTGAGCAGTGGTGAGATGAGCTAAAGCTAATAAAAAAGACAGAATGTAAATTCTCATAGATCTTATAAAAATGATATTCTTTAAAACAAGGTTTATATAGATTATAACAAAAAAGTAAATCGTCTAGTAGTTGGTATCAGATTTCATATTTATGACAATCTGAAAATGATTCTTCAAGTCACTACTTCACTAATAAAAAAGTAACGAGAAATATCATGCGCATAACTTTTAAATCGGTTTTTTTGCAATGCCCTTAACTTCTTTAAGCAATGTTGTAATGGTTTTTTCATTTTGACCAGTTTTGCTAGCCTGTACAGCCGCACGGATACTTCCATTAACTGTTATCTTAAAAGTAGCCTTAGAAGTCTGGGCCGCAAGAGCTTTCGCTATAGAAGGTTTGGGTGCTGGAAGTGATAGAGTTGACAGCTTAAACTGAGACCCTGCAGCATCTTTCGTGATCTTTTCGGTAATAGTTTTACCATTAGACTGATCTTCCTTTGAAAAATTTGTATGTCTATCATCAATACCTTTATCAGGAGTTTTATCTTCAAAACCTACTATTACTTTACCTTCTGCCACCTTTACGGTTGAAGCAGTCTCCACGGTATTATCCTTGTATTCACTCTCTGCATCGACCTTTCCTTCCACTTCTTTACCCGTCTTTGTAATTGAAAATCCAGTCACCTTTACAGATTCTAACCCTTCTAACTCACGGTGCGCAATAACCTTGTTCTCACTAAAAGCATATGGACTATTATAAACATATTTATCGGCAAGTGGGTCAATATTGAAGAATCTTCCAATATCCGGCTGGTGATTTCTCCACTTGAACGAGTCCCAATTCAGACCAAGATCATCAACATGTTCTTGATCTTGGAACTTAAACTTATTAGGAACGCTATTTTCCCTTGAATACGAATTATACGTCAACCCAAATGGATAGTAATCATTACCTGAAACAACTGGACTCTCTATCTGCGTTACTTTAAAATCGTCAAAGTATACCTCCACGGGCGTAGCTTCTTCATTGCTTAAATAAATATAAACATAACCCGCTTCCGTTATATTGACAGAAGCTGAAAGAAGTTCGTGGAGTACATTGCTTCCATCTTCTTTCGCTGTTGTACCCATTCGAACAAAACCTCCATTTTTGAAGTTAAAATCATGATCAAATACAACGTAATTCATATAGGCCTTGGGCCCTCCCGTGCTTCCTGTTTTATCTAACAACCCAAGATAATTTGAAGGAAAAGATGATGTGCTTGAGGCATAACCTTGACCGTCTATGATGGTACCCGCAGGTGCAGATGCCGGTGCAGCAAGATAACCAAGAAGCGTTTGCAAAGCCGTACCAAAGTTATTTGCATCCGCACTCGGGTCTACATATTTCGCATATACCTCCATTGTAATTTTATCTCCAGGCATTACAGCAATAGATTTGGCAAGGCCTTCTCTCTCGTTTGTGCCCCCACTTAACCGCATCGCGTTTCCAGATGGCAAGCCATTCGTATCGTTGGTGTGATCAACCAGATAAGAATTTACAAAGCGCACATCACTATACCGAAGAAATTTTCCGCTTTCGCTAATTTGGTTGGATGCCTCAAGCGTTGCAAGATCTTCCTGCTCTTCTTGCTTACTTGTAAATGTTAATCGCACATTGCCCAAATGATCTTTCAGATAATATTGATATTCAGATTCCGAACCTGTCACAACTACTCGGCCTTCTTCGTGATTGATAAACTTCAACGTATCGTTCTCATAGAAGAAATCACCTACATAGTCGGTTTTCTTTTTCAATGCATTGGCACCATCATATACCTCCTGCTTCAATTTTTTACCAGAAGCACTATAACTGTATTTTATATAATCCCCAGTGTTCTTCGTTACTTTATCAGGAAGATTTAAATGATTATACACAATTGCCGATATATTTTTGTTGTTATCAACATCCATGTTACCATTAGCATCATATGTATAATCATCACCTGTGTTAGTGCCGTCTATAAAACCTTGTGTTTTTTCACTTGCCTCACTTACACTGAGTAACTGATTACCGTTATAGATGTAAGTCAGGTTGTCCATTTGCCCATAGGTTGTAATGCCTAGTGCATCAAGACCTGTTTTACCGCCACGAGTTAAGAGCCTGATATTGCCATTGAGATCATAACCCGATTTATTATTCACATCATCCCAGATCTTTTCATTAAATCTTCCATTCTTTATTGGCTCAGACGCATTGTAGTATTTCGCTTCCACGAATCTATTCATGGGATCATAAGTATAGCCGTATGAGTTGAATTTAGTATCAGGCCCTTTCCACAGCATTTCACTGATGTTGCCGTTATATTGAGCCGCACCTCCATTGGCTGTTGGTGTGTTATAATTCAGGTTCATACTGAATAAATCACTGGCTTCGGGATTGTCAACATCATTCATGTTGGTAAGCCAGCCTCTGATGTTATAACGATAATCTATAGATTGCTTGGCATCCGAACCATCTGTATTGATGCTGTGAAGTTTTTTATCTACTAATTGCCCCAGTTCATTGTATTCATTTTTAACAAGAACAACATCTGAGGCTCCATTCACTGAGTGTTTAATCCAGTTCGTACGGCCAGCGTGATCATAATACATTGTGCGTGCAACAGTTTGCGGCGTTGCCGTATTGATGTCATGAACTGTTTTTGTCTTGAGCGCTTTTCCAACAAAATCATAAACGCTTGTTGTACGATCCACTCCGCCTCGAATATTTGTAGAAATGTTTTGAACCTGTCTATAACGATCATCAAAATAATTCACGCTCCACAAATAAGTGTTTTCACCAAGTACCTTGGTCTTGGAGCCTGTTTCATGGCCGGTAACTCTAGCAAAGCTATTGCCACTGGCATCATACTTATACTGCTCATCATACTCATCTGACTTATAATCGTATTGAGAATCATTTAAGATCTTAAGAGATCCATCTTTAAAACTATAATCATCATAGTAGGTGATTGATAATACTTCGAACGCACCTGGAAAATCAACAGATGAAAACACTGTATTTGTATAGCCGTGATTGTTGGCATCACCGTTATAAGTTTCAAAAAAATTAGTTGTGCTGATCAACGCACTCATATCATCTTGACTCGCCGCCTGATTGTGGGTATAAAGCCCTGAAATAATAGATCTGTTTAATCTATCATATTTGATGTACGACCATTGATTAATTTTTCGTTGCTCACCATCCTGGATCATCACAGGTCGGTCTCGTTGATCATAAACAGTGTATGTCCAATCTGCTCCTGGCACTTTCTTGCCTATTATTCTTCTGCGTGCATCATATTTATATTGAAAGGCCCAGGTTTCCATAGCATCCACAATGGGGTCTATTGCATTAACATCTAATGTTGTTTGAAATGTCAATCCAGGAACCCAACTATTGCTAACGGTATAGCGATAGGTACCGCCATCGCTTGCTGTAACATTGGGCAAAACAAATATGTTTGGCGTTGTGCTCGTGTTTAGGCTATTAACATTTGTCCACGTGCTATTCTGAAGTTTCTCCCATAGATATACGCCATTCGTGCCGCCTGATGGCGCCTCAATAGTTAGTGTTTCTGTTAGCTTCACTTTCTCCAGAGCAGGAGTTGTTACCGTATTTACTTGTGGCGAATAAGTAAACGTAGCGAAAGGTTGTGTGCTTGCTGCTGTAAAGTTCTGTTCAATGTCAGCAACAGGTAACTGATTATTTTCAACTGCAATTTTTAGTAGGTTTTTATCTGTCCGAGTTGAAAAATTAGGCAAAGACGTAAACTTGCCATCATTCAATGTAATGCCTCTCAGTTTACTCATATTTACAAGCCATGCAGGTACTGCACCAGTAATGAGTGTATGAGACAAGTCAAGGTTCTTAATGTTAGTCAGATTCTGAAGTTGATCTGGTATCGTTCCTGTAATATCATTGTGACTTACCGTTAGAGTCTTCATCAATGGCAAACTTCCAAGGCTTGTTGGAATGCTGCCTGTTAATTTATTATTGTCAACGCTCAATAAAGCCAAACTTGAAGCATAACCAAGCGAATCTGGTATTGATCCCGTAAACTGATTATTTGCTAACCACAATGAATCAAGGCCAGGCATACGACCGAACAAACCAGGGATACTACCCGAAAGCTTGTTGCTGGCAAAAGCTGTATAGTCAAGATTGACAAGATTTTTTAATGATGTTGGAATCTCTCCTTCTAATTGATTGGTTTGTAACATCAGGTACTTCAGGTTTACAAGTTTTCCTATCGAAGATGGTATTGTACCTGTGTGACTATTCTCATTAAGCCAGAGCTCTGTTAAATGAGTAAGGTTTCCGATATCAGTTGGGATTGGTCCTGTAAGCGACGGATTTCCTTCAATAGCAAGATTTGTTAATGTAGTCAGCGTTGAGAGTGACGCCGGTAATGTTCCACTGATTTTATTCCTGTATAGGTAAATCAGTTTGATTTGAGGCAGAACAATTTGCTGTGGAATAGCTCCCCCCACATTGGTGTTGTATATATACATGTTCTGCAAGGCAGGCATGTTAAATATGCTGGCAGGAATATCACCACCCAGCTGAGGCATATTATAAAGTCCCATCCAATATAAATTAGAGAGTGACCCTATAGAGGAGGGTATTGAACCCGAGATATTGGTCGCAGAAAGATTTAGGTATGTCAGAGAAGTTATTTGTCCAATAGATGAAGGAATTTTTCCGGTTATCGGGTTTCCTTGTATTCGCAAAAACTGAAGTGCTTTTAATTTGCTAATAGTGGTTGGAATAAATCCTGTTAAATTGTTTGTAAAAAGATCAATCCTTGTGATGTCACCATTCGCTACTGTTATTCCGTTGTAAGCATCCATCTGTGTTGCTGTAGCACTTGTTGGCCAACTGCCTGCCGTTGGCCAGTTAGTTTTATTTGTCCACGTTGCACCACCAAGGCTATCATAAAAATCTTTCAGTGCAGCAAATTCTAAAGCATCTGCCACTAATCCCGTTTCAACAGCTATGCTACCAGACATGATTGTTCCTGATACTACACTGTTGGTCATTCGCCAACGGTAGGTTCCAGCATCAGTAGAAGCAGCGCTTGTTCGGGTATAGGTTTTTAATGTTGCATCATTATCCAAACTATTCACACTGTTCCACGTTGTTCCACTCAGTTTTTCCCATGTGATTGTTGAGTACTGACCTGAATTGCGTGCTGGTATGGTCAGTGCCGAACCTGTTACCAGACTTACAAAATTAATGTCTATAATAGGATTCTGTGCATTGTAGTTAACAGCTTTAATCCCCTTACCAACAACTTGTTCCAGTTGATAAAAGTCAAGTCTGTTACTGTAAATACTAAGTGTTAAGTTAGCTTTATTTACAGCTGTAGAAAAATCTGGTATAGAAGTTAGTTCGTTATCCTGAATAATTGCCCCACTTAAGACTGGAAGTGAGAGCAATGATGACGGTACACTGGTGAACTTATTTGTATGTATATCAAAATTTGTTAGTAATGTACAGCTACCAATGGAAGATGGAAATGCACCTGTGAATTGATTGTTGTAAGCATTAAAAAGAACCAGTTTCGTAAGGGGCGTAAAAATGGATGGAACAGTTCCACTTAAATTATTATTTTGTAGATATAAAGCCGTGAGATTTGATAACGATGATAGCGACGTCGGAATCTGACCTGTCAATTTATTATCACTTAAAACCAGTTGGCTCACAGCTGTTAAATTGCCAAGGGTAGAAGGTATCTCTCCGGTAAGCTGGTTGGCTGAGATATAAAAGTTAACTACTTTATTCAGATTACCAAGCTCAGGTGGAATAGTGCCAGTAAGTTGATTGGTAGAAATTAAGAAGTATTGCAAATTGATAAGATTACCCAGTGATGAAGGGATAGAACCTGTTAACTGGTTTGTCTGTAATTGAAAATTTACAAGCTTAGTTAGGTTCCCTAATGATGATGGAATTTCACCAGTGAGCAGATTGTTGTATAAATATAGATTTACTAGCTGTGAATAATTACCAAAAAATGAAGGAATAGAACCTGTTAACTTATTATTATATAAATACAGATTGACCATGCTGGTCAGGTTACTGAAGGTTGATGGGATTGATCCACTCAATTGATTTGCATTAAGCGACAAAGTTTGAAGCTTTGTAAGATATCCAAGACTATCAGGTATGCTGCCTGTTAACTGGTTGGTAGTGAGTTGCAGATAGGTAAGATTTGTCAACTTGCCAAACGATGTTGGTATACTTCCGGTTAGCGAATTGCTGCTCAAATCCATAACGCCAAGAGCTGTCAGCTTGCCAAGTTCTGCTGGTATACTACCTGTCCGATTTGTATTGATCAGGTATAAGCCATTCAGTTTTTTTAAATTCTTTAGCCAGACGGGAATTGGACCAGCATTCAACGTTGGGTTATAGGAGAAAAATATTGATGTCAGGTTTGTAAGACCGCTCAAGTCGGTTATGTCACCTGTCAGCTTATTAACAGCAAAGGAAAGGTAAGTCAGATTCTTTAGGTTATTCAACTCTGTTGGAATCGAACCACTAATTTGGTTGTACCCCAAGCTTAACGTTAATAAATTGGTCAGATTGCCAAGTGATGCTGGTGTAGTTCCCGTGATTTGATTTTGTCCTAAATAGAGATATTGAAGACTGGTCATGTTCCCCATAGTAGAAGGAATGGAACCCGTGATTGCATTGCCTGTCAAATTCAATTGTGTGACTTTTGTCAGATTTCCAATAGAGGCAGGAATCTTACCGACAAGATGACTAGGCGCTAAAAAAATAACGCTTATATCACCATTCGATATCGACGCACCATAAGAACTTGTTTTATTCACCGGCCATGTACCTGTAGTTGGCCAGTACGGTGAATTTGTCCAGGCACTGCCTCCCAAACTATCATACATATCTTTCAATGCAGCTTGTTCCAATGCATCAGGTATCTCACCTGTTTCATTTAATACGTCGTACGATGTTACCAGTGGTGCTGTCTTACCCGCGTTGATCAATACTTTGGTGATATAATATTTTGATGCAGCACCTGTAACACTTCGAATCTCTGTTCCATTCTTATAATATTTCATCAAACTTCCTACACGTCCTACACGAATCACGTCACCTAAGGCAACGCTACCAAGGTCTGTGCCTGTGGTGCTACCTTCATGCGCCAGAAGTTTAAGAACACTGCTCTGAGTAACTACCTCAACTCCAAAATCAATCGCTGTCTGTGTATAAACATTATTGATGGCAGAGAAGCCAATCATATAATTTGCTGTAGCTGCATTTGGGTCAATCACAAATTCGAACCAACCATCAACGTTGGCCATGAGTGTATTTCTTGCTCTCGCTCCTTCTCCATTCCAACCATTAGCGGTTGATTTTGATAACACACCTGATGTGTTTGTTACATTGGTTAAATTAGACCACGTCTGGTCATAACCAACTCTCACATCGATGGATGAAGACTGTATGGTAAATCCTGTGATAACTGAATTCGTTAATTTATAGCGATACTCGCCTGCATCGGCATATTGATTGTTGGCATGCTGATAAGTCTTTTGTGTGGCATCGGTATTCAAACTGTTTACGTTTACCCACGTGCTGCTGCCATCTACTTTTCGTTCCCAGTTTATTATCGTATTCACTCCTCCGCTACGTGCTGTGATTGAAAGTGATCCCGATGGAACTGATTTTGCAAACAGTACATCCTCCAGGTTGTTCTGAGGATTATAGTATATCGTTTTGATACCTTTATTGTAAATCATTTCCAGTTGACCAAAGTCAAGCTTGTTCTTGTTAACATTCAAGGTGAGGTTAGCTTTATTCACCTGTGTAGAGAAATCAGGAATACTTGTGAGAGCATTCGTATTAAAATCTATCAAACCGAGAACAGGAAGACTGATAAGGCCTGCAGGTAGACTAGTAAAACTATTATTACCTGCCGATAATGAAACTAATGCCACGCAATTGGCAATACTCGCAGGGATTATGCCTGATAATGAATTGACACTTACGTTGATGTCTGTAACTTTTGTCCAAAGTGTTACATCTGGAAATGAACCGGTGAATTGATTGTTATCAACATAAAATGTGAGCATTTCTTTCTGAGCCGCGAAAGATGGAAGCGCGCCTGTAAGCTGATTGTATTCAACACTGAAATATTTCAGATTGGTAAGATTGCTAAAGGATGGCAACGTACCGGTAAGTTGGTTATGACTCAGATAAATATAC
>DATJHZ010000038.1:0-11071 GCA_035493595.1 Cyclobacteriaceae bacterium
ATAGAAGCTGATGTTGGCGACATAGTCACACCTGTTACTGAAACACTACCACCTGTATTGGTAAAGGTGATCTTGCCAAGGTTAAATCCTCCCGTACCAACTTTAATTCTGATAACCTGAACGCCAGCTGCTAATGTTATGGCTGTAACAGCTTTGTCAGTATACGCCGTCCAACTGGCATCGTTCATAGTAACTGTAATGTCGAGGCTGATCTTTGTACCTGCAGCGTTTTCAAACCAGAATGGTCCACCACCAGATGCGTTACCTGATGTATAGCGAATGTTTAGTGAATAAGTACCTGCGGTAGCAACGTTAACGGTATACTCAAGCCACTCTCCATCATTAATCCATCCAACAGTATTTCCTTCACCAGTTGTTGGACCAGCATCAACGTATTCAGGTGAACGGAATGAGCCTGCCTGATTAACAACATCGGTATCAAAGTATGAAACATCCTGACCTACCCCACCCTCAAATAAATCATAGCTACCGGCTTCAAAAGTTCCTGGTACGGCCCAGGCAGTTCCGCCGTAAGGCAATTGAGATCCAACCAAAACTTTTACAACATTGGAAAGATTGAAGCTTGTGCCATTATAAACTTTCACATAAAAATTAGGCTTGCCTGCTGGCAACGTAGCAGTTGTTAAGGTGTATGGTGCTGAAGTTTTTGTTCCTATCAGCGATGTTCCATTATAGAATTCCACTTTTGTAACAGTTCCTCCAACGGTAGCTGTAAGTGTAACGGTTCCGTTTGCCGGAATTTGAGCTGATGATGACACCAGTGTAGCCGTAGCATCAATGTCTTTGCTTGTTTTCATCGTTCTGGCCGGAACACTCATGGAAAAGCCATCTGAATATGTGACTGTAATGGCTGAAGCTCCATAGTTATGTGCTACATAAGTTTTATTACCTGCCTTGTTAAAGACTGCTGCAATAGGATAATTTGCTGTTACTGTTCCATCAATTTGCCCGGCGCCATTGAAAGCATGCAGCCAGTTATAGGTATTGGCATCGCTCTCTCCATTTTTAATAGCACGATTCTGATAATTATTATAAAGTGTAATGGCGCTCGCCGGATCAATGAAAGCCAGGTAAGACCAATACACATCGTACCAAAGATTATCATTAGGTGTATTAGAAAGAACACCAGTGTTGGCCTTCATATCATTCCACAACTTTGTTACATAAGTTTGATTTTGTCCGAGGTAGAAAGAAGATCCCGTTAAGGGCACCATTTCAATTCCATAGGTAGCAGCGATGTCGTTAGTCCAGAATGTTCCTCTGTCATAACCATTGCCCCATACGCGTGAAACAATAGGGTGCGCATAAGTTGAAGCAAAGTTTCTGTTGTTGACATTGAAATAATATTCGTCAATAGCAGTTTGCTCCGTGGTGTATAAATAGATACCCAAATCACGAATGGCAGTGTTGCCTGTTAATGTTCCCCAATGAATGAGTGATGCATTAAAGTTCATTGCTTCTGAAGAAGACTCCTGATTGTTACCATGCGGCTCATTATTTAATAAGCCAGTAGCAAAGCTGTGACCCGCATAAGGGCAGAAATTTCGCAAGAACGGAAACTTAGGATCGGTCTTGTCCCAGTTAGCTGCATCCTTCACTAACATATTAACCATGCCACCCCAATTAGACGCCCAACCAGGTTGAAACTCTTCTACTGCTGCCGCAGCACTGATAAAATATCCATAATGAAAATGATGATCATTCAGATTAGCATCTGAGTAGTATCCTGCAGGATATCCAATGAGTGTTGACCATGTACTGTTGTAATAAAACAAGAATGCATTCTCACCGGCATCAGCTTTAAGCCAGCTTTCCAGTCTTGCCTTTACTGTTGCAATGATCTGATCACGCGCAGCCGTGTTACCTTGCTGATCAGCAATTTTAGCAACTTGTATCAGGCGGTTCATCGCTAACCCATCATTATATGAATCAGTCCAAAGTTGCAATCCATCTCCTTTCACCTGGTCTATCTTTGTTGATAAAGCACCCGGATCAAATCCTGAACTATTTTTTGCTGTATTTGGAAGTGTGGGCAGCACTCCCTGAAATTTATTTTCAACAACAAAAGTATTGGATGCTACCATTTTCATTGTACCTCTTACAGTTGTGTAAGAATAACTTCCTGGTTGCGCTGAACTTGACGACAAGTGAGCCCATTGATGTGGCAATAATCCTAAGAGAACTGAGTTACCCGTACCTTCTTTCTTATCGGGTGTGACTGTAAAGGTTGAGCGAGCAACGGAAGCTGCGTTATCATAAAGCCATGTTACAGCAGTATTAGCTGGAAAGACATAGGCATATTGTTTAAAGTCAGATGCGGCTACAGTAGCACTTGCTCCCTGTGGTAGCATGGCTACTGAAAAGTAATTCTTGGCTGCAAGTGTTGAAGTATAGGTAGTACCTGATTGGGTCCATGTTGAACCAACAGGTGCATAAATAGCGAAGTTAGATCCGCCGAGAGAATTAGTCACCAGAATCATTTCGCTTTGAACTGACACGGTGCCCATATTAATAGTAACGGAGGCAACATCAGATGATCCTTTTGTACAATACACAAACGGCATCCCCATACCTATGATGGCATTAAAAGTATGTCCACCACTTGCCCATCCAGCAGTAACGGTCCAGTCAGAATAGTCAGATACGGTTGGATTGGTTACAGAAAGACCGCTCACTCCTACTACAACAGGTTGATCACCACTCATCGGCTGGCGAGTATCATCAGCTCCAAGACCAGGTGTGGTGTAACTTACAACAAGGCCGTTGGTTATAGCACGAAGTGACATGGGGTAATTATAAACATTGGCATTATCGAAAGTGAGTAACCCCGTCCACCAGTCGCTTGAAACAACGGGCTTTGAAACAGCGGCACCGGACAATCTTGGTGTGCCCGTAGGATTTACATTTCTTCCTGCAGCATCAGGCGGAGGTAATTGTGTAGTGTAGCTGCCACTTCCAACAGTAACTATCTGGGCTGAGGCATGATATCTCCAACACAACAGTGCGAGCAAAATAATACAATAGATTTTTTTCATTGGGTTAAGGTTTGGTTAGCAAACGAATGCGGTTTCGTTTGAAAAACCAAAAGTCAGACTTATAAACCCAAGAAATGCAATTAAGAACTACATCAAAAATGCTTCAGCTAACACATCAATACTACATCAGTTGCAAGTAGAATCCTTTAAAAAGGAGGCAGAACACAATACCTTATTTTTCCGGTTAAGATTTGAGCGTTAGCATTCAAACAGTTTTGATGGGTTATTGAATCAGACATCAGCAGGAGGCGGCACAATGATTCTTATCGAAGTAAGATCCCTAAAATAGAAAATCCCCCAAAGTCCTTGACCTTGGGGGATAATCATTGTCTATAGTTGGCTTTAATCTGACGTAAAGATATTCGGAGCACTTAAGAATTCAATTCTGAAATCGATCACCTGAAAATAGGCAGGATAAAATAACTATTAAGGATGGTAAACCGTGTGGCGAGGTTATAAAATGAAAATCCCCCTAAGTTCTCGACAAAGGGGGATAGTCATGTCTATAGTTGGCTTTAATCTGTTTCAAAGTTACAACTTTTGCAGATTTAAGCAACCGTTTGCGATATTTTTACAAGTAAAACCCGATTTTTATTTAAATCCGGATGGTAAACTGTCTTTTTTTAAAGAATCAGATTTCAGATAATCCTTTTTTAGGCGTTCTTTAAGTTGTGACTTAGAACCTGGAAAAGTAGTGCGTTTACTTATATCGTAACTTAGAAAAATAAGTCCGCCAAAAAATAAGACGGCTACTATCAGAAATATTCGCTTCGACCTGTTCACTATATATACTCAATTATCTTGTCAGCCAATTTTACGTTATCCGAAAGCAACTCGTAGAACTGATCCTTATTGAATTTTAGAATGACAACATCGGATTGTGCCAACAATAAATTGGTGTTCACAAAATTAGGTAACGCCAGCATCTCACCAATAAACTGACCTTGCTTAAAATTTGAAACGAGCTCTCCCTGCTGATACAGATCAATTGCACCCGAAACAATTACGTAGAAGTAGTTATTAGTTTTCTCATCCAGTATCAATGACTTTCCTTTTTCCAATTGGATCTCATCGCTAATGTCGGCAAGATGAGAAAGTGTAATACCTGGAATAGATTCAAATACATTAATTTTCTGAAAGAAGAGTACCTTATCAAAACGCGTCATTCTTTTACGATCAAGAATTACTTCGTCGAGTTCTCGTTTTAAGTGTCCCCCCATTCTCGTTGAATTCTGGTTGTAGAATTCAGGATTGATCTGATGTAAGGCCCATGCCGAAACTTCGCATATCAATGTATCAGGATTAAATAGCTGCGCTATTAAGTCCATCTTGAAATCTTCAATCTTAAGAATTCCGATTTGATATAACACGCAGGCCTTTGTCCAACGATTAGATTGAGAGAAGTCACGGTTGATAATAAATTTCAAAACCAGTTTGGAATCCAGTCTGACACGCGGGAAGTAATCATCAAGTCTTTTAACTCTTTCATCATCCAGTAAATCATCAAGAACCGGAATAACACGTTGCTTTAATTGCTCTGATAAAAACACATCTAACAACTCAATAGCGTATGTAATGCCTTCTGCTGTGCCACTATCAATATTTTCTTTTACAAGCTGTATGGAACGAGTATCATACAACATGGCTAATAGCATGTATATGTGATCAATGTCACTTTGAATTTCCCATCGAAGAGAATTCTTTATCTGCTCGCTGAATCCTTCATGTCCTATCTCAAGCACGGCGCTCAGGTTCCATCGTATATCTGCAATATCCGATTCAAGTGCATACTTAATTCGGGTGATCTGAGAGATACCCGCCTTAAAACCGCACTCGCCTAATGAAAGAAGTGCCTGCGACACAACTACCTTATTTGGATAATCAATTTTATTCCACAACTGCTCTCGTGCACGCTGCCCTCCTATCCTTCCCATCACTTGAATGATCTTCAGCATGACCTGTGTATTTTGACCACTCCGGAAAAATGCCGACTCCAATGGTTGCAACGTATCTATACCAATAAGCACAAGTGTATTCATTGCCTGATTGCTAAAAATAGGATTACCTAAATTTTCGATCAGTGAATTAATGACTTCAAAATTATGCTTTTTAACGGCAGTCTTGATGGCCGTATTCCTTACTTTAAGTTCGGCATCATTAAGAAGTTCCATTAAAAATGATGTACACTCATCTTTAGAAGTATGAAGCAATAACTCGGCTGCATAGAGCCTGTCATTAGCATCTGAAGAACGGGTGAGTCGCTGAATTCTGTTCTTCGTAATATCGCCTCCATTATCAATGATAAGTTGGAGGTCTGTAATACTCAATACATTTTTCTCAGCACCAGATGCTTTTGTCTGGTCTAAACGAATAACATATTTATCTGATACGGAGAGTCCTTTCAATTCATTCATTCTAACCTGGGCAAAATGACGGATGGATTCATTGTCATTTTTCATGAGGTTGTTAACCCACGTCGGTACTTGTGCTGCATTTAACTTTTCCAGTAACTTAAATGAAAAGACAGCTTTGCCTGATGATGGTACTGAAAGCATTCGCTCAAGGCGCGATGTTATAATCGCAAATCCTCTTTCTAATTTATCCTGATGAAAATCGGGTGCTTCAAGTTTTTGCCTGATCTTGGTACGATAGCCATTATAGATGTTGTTAACGACTAAGAAATAGACACCAACAAGAACGAGAATTAAAATAGAAATATGAATGACCTCGAAGAAAGGCAACAAGGCAAAAAGAAAGATAAGAAGACCAGCAATAAATCTTGATCCTTCATTCACCATCCCTTCAATTTTGGATTGAATACTGAATCGTATTTTACTGTCTAACGGAATGAAGAATAATTTAAAGACAGGGTTCTCCATCGAATCTCGTAATGTCCAGCTGAACATTCTGCTTAGTGCCACGAAGAGGAAGAAATAAATAAAGCCAATAGGTGAAGTTGATTTTTCAAAACCAGCGAACAATCCCGCTACAACAGAACCAAAAGCAAATAACCCTAACACCAGTGGAAGAAGGAACAGGGAAATTCGAAGTCCATAATTGCTTATGATTTTATTATTCACAAATGTCTGCATGATAAGACTCAATCCATACACAGACCCCGTAAAGAAGGCATTGAAGTTGGTCATTTCACGCTGATTGGGATATTGTTCCTGCACCAGCTTTTGAAATGAGTACTGATTAAAAACAAATGTGACCATTGAGATCAGTAAGAAAGCAGATAGCAGTAAGATATAAGGATCTTTAATCAGTTTACTCCATCTTGCTTCTCGCTTTACCGTGATACCAAACTCGCGCGGATCATTTTTTGAAATACTAAAAGTTGAAGAAATAATAATAAAGAACACCAGTGTGGCCATCATACTGAGACTGCATACCAAAAGATAATCTTCAGTTTTATTGATTAACCTGCCTGTAAAGGGAATAACAAAAGAAGCGATAATAGCGGCAATTAACTGACCGGTATCAATCCATCCGATAATACGTTTTGATTGCCTGAAGTTAAAAAGCCGACCAAAGATACCCCAGAAGCTTAGTAGCAAAATAGCCGTTATAGGGCCAGTCATACAGTAAATAGCAAACACCAGGTAATCGCCCCATTCAGGTTTTCCAAGGCGAAGTAGCAAATAGGTTGTTACTGTAAAAGAGAAAATTATGATTACGCTAATTAGCGTGAGTGATGTAAATTTTATTCTGTTTTGAAAGAAAGAGAATATTGCTGTTGATATGATACCAAGTGCTCCTGCAATCAGAAAGGCTCTGTTTAGATAAACACCCAGGCGATTAAGAAAAAGAGAATCGGCAGTTACCTGATAGGTTGCTATAAAGACCCCCATGAAGAAACCTGTGCACAACATCAGCACAATTTGTTTCTGTTCCTGAGTCTTGATCTGAAGTGAACCTACAAACCGATTTGCCATAGCTTAAATTCAAATATAATAAAAAGCCGGCCTGAATACTCTCCAGGCCGGCTTTCTTTATCCTTTGAAATAAGATTTTATTTCTTGGTGGCTGTACTATCAGGCTTTACACCTGATGTCTTCTCATTCTTGTAAGCATCGTTAAGACCTGTGATAACATCGTTCGTTATATCAAGACCTGGATTGCCATAGAACACATCGCTGTTGGTATCGTACTTCAACACTATCTGAAGTCCTTTTTCAGCGCCATAATCTTTTAGAAAAGCAGAGATTCTATCATAAAGAGCTTTGCTCAATTTAGCCTGCTCTTCACTCATTTGCTGGTTCAGGCTTTGCTCATACATCTGAAGATTCTGTTGTTTTTTGCCAAGGTCTTCTTCTAATGCTTTTTGCTGCGTGAACGTAAGGTTGTTAACATTACGCTGATAGTTTGCTATTTCATTCTGTAAGCCTTGCGCGCGGTTGCGTAATTCGGCTTCAAGTTTCTGGCTTTTCTCTTCCAGTGTTTTGCGATTTACCTCAAGGTAATCGTAATGTTTTAATACACTGTCTGAATTGAAGTAGGCAACTGTAAGGTCGCCAACAGCTACAGTTGAGCTTGCGCTACCCCCTGTAGATTTCTTCCCAGAAAAGTGTAAATAGTAAAGAACACCTACCGCTACCAGCAGCACAATGTTTAAAATAATTGACAAATTCTTCATGTTAAGGTTCAAGTTTCAGGGCGCAAATATAATGGAATTTGCGAATTGGAGTTATGCCATTAGATTCAAAGTAAAAAGTTAAGGGGTGAGTGGCGCATCAGATGGCCTCGTCCTGGGTTTGAAAAGTGTAATGAGTCTCGTCTAATGAGAGCGTATCTTCATTATAATCCTTTATAAATCGTAGAATAGTCTTCTCTGTAATCTCCTCAACATGCAACCCAATGTCCAAGCCAACCATGCCAACGCCTGCATTGGCGTCAATATCTACATGTTCTTTAACTTTAACGGCCTCATCTTCTTCAAGCTCCATGATAACTTCGGCCATAAACAAACCTATCTCTTCCTCGAGAGGATCCAGTGCTTCAAGATTTCCATTTTCATCCTCATCGTAGGTAATCTTTTTATACTGAGGAAAATGCTTGGCTGCCCGATGCTCTGCAATCTCAAACAATTCACTCTCGTGCTGAAGTCTTAATGTATACATAACAGCATCGTAAACAACTTCGCGTCCTTCGTATTTACCAATGAAATAAAAGTGAGCGTACTCCTCCGACTGTTCATCTTCGATATCAAAGACAAATTGCTTTCCTGAATCTTTTATCCTCAGAAAATATTCCTGAATATCGTGTTCTTCTGCCATTAGCTCTCTTTCCATGAATTCGTTACCTTAATATAATTATAAATTACTAAAAACCCCTACTCGGATTCGTTAAATTAAAACGCTGTTTAGCATTTATTTTCGAGCTATACAACATCTACTTTCAGCTTATGATGGCTTTCTTAAGTCATTAGACATCAGAAACTAGTCATTGGGCTTTGCTCACTCTAGCTTAAAAGCAGCTTTGCCCCACTCAGCCTTTTCAGCTTCAGACCACAGATTGGGAAAGAAAATAATCCTTTGAAAACGTGGTGGTAAATACTTTTGCCAGTTTGTTCCTCCAGTTGCTTTGATGTCTTCAGGGTCTTTTTGAAGATATCTTCCTGCTGACTTCAAGTGAGCAAGTGGCCAAAGTACATTCGCTAATTGATCAAATTCCCGAAGTCTTGATTTTACATTTTCTGAATCAGGAAATTTAGTCTGCTGAAGTATTAAGAGGTTACAGTCGTCATATCTTATAGCTGTTTCCAGGAATGTCTTCATGTACTTCTCTTCAAACTGCCGAAGTGTTAAAGTCTTCTTACCAGATGCCAGTTCAGTAGCTCCACGTTTCCAATAAAGATTTTCGATATGATCTTTAATCTCATGTTGAGGAGATTCACGATAAGACAGACTCGTGATGTTTATTATACTGGTTGAACAGATCTCGATGAGTCTATACTGCGCAGATTGAAAACCACTGGCCGGAAGTAATGCCATTCTGAATTTCAAAAACTGATCCTTTTCCATTCCATCAACCATCACAGCAAATGAGCTTTCAAGTTGCCTGAAGTATTGAATCATTCTGTTTAGTCTGGTGACAAAAAAATCTTCAGTAAGATTTTCGTTAAAAGCTATTTGTTCAATTTCTAAAAGTATAAGCTTGAAATACAATTCAGTAATCTGATGATAGATGATAAAAATCTTTTCATCAGGAAAACTTGTTTTAGGATTCTGCAAACTCAGCAAAGTATCCAGGTGAATGTAATCCCAGTATGTTAAATAATCTGCATACAACAATCCATCGAGGTAAGATGAAATATCCTGCCCCATGACATCATACTTGGATTGAAGTTTTTTAAGTTGCTCTAGTAAAATTGGGTTAACCGAATCTGCCATAAAGTTTTATTTATTCCTTTCTTCACATGCAAGTGCATCTATCATAATCTGATAAAAATTCCTTGACTTTAGTTTCATTGTTAATTTTAAAGATGTGACCTTACGGCGGCAAATTTGATTTATAATTGACCAATAAACAAAATTTCATTATGAGTGCGACAACCACCCAATCATCCGTGAAGAAGTCAATGAAGCAGGATATGTTTGAGCACCCTGACTTCTATCAGCTGGACTCGCTCTTTACCGAAGAGCACAAACTTATACGCAGTTCAATCCGTGATTTTGTAAAAAAAGAAATATCTCCCTACATAGAAGATTGGGCCCAACGTGCTCATTTTCCCTATGAAATTGTAAAGAAGTTTGGTGAAATCGGAGCCTTCGGTCCAACAATTCCTACAGAATATGGTGGAGGTGGGTTAGATTACATCTCATACGGATTAATAATGCAAGAGATTGAACGCAGTGATTCAGGCATGCGATCAACAGCTTCTGTACAAGGATCTCTTGTGATGTATCCTATCTATAAATTTGGTAACGAACAACAGCGCAAAAAATATTTACCCAAACTAGCATCAGGCGAATGGCTCGGCTGCTTTGGATTAACGGAGCCTGATCATGGTTCAAATCCGTCCGGTATGGTTACAAACTTTAAGGACATGGGCGACCACTACCTGCTTAATGGTGCCAAGATGTGGATCTCTAACTCACCCAAAGCCGACATAGCTGTGGTTTGGGCAAAGAATGAAGCTGGCAGAATTCACGGGCTTGTAGTTGAACGAGGCATGCCCGGCTTTAGTACTCCTGAAACTCATGGAAAATGGTCGTTGCGCGCCAGCACAACTGGCGAATTAGTGTTTGATAATGTTAAGGTGCCAAAAGAAAATTTACTTCCAGGCAAGAATGGACTTGGCGCTCCGCTGATGTGTCTTGACTCAGCGCGTTATGGTATTGCATGGGGTGCCATTGGCGCAGCTATGGATTGCTATGACTCTGCCAGACGTTATGCCATGGAAAGAATTCAGTTTGGAAAACCTATTGGATCATTTCAATTAGTACAAAAAAAACTGGCCGAGATGCTTACCGAGATAACAAAAGCTCAGCTTCTGAACTGGAGGCTAGGCGTGCTTATGAACGAAGGAAAAGCGACGACACCGCAGATCTCCATGGCAAAGCGAAACGGCGTACAGATGGCGCTAGAAATTGCCAGGGAAGCAAGACAGATACACGGAGGTATGGGCATTACTGGCGAGTACCCGATTATGCGTCACATGATGAATCTGGAATCCGTTGTAACTTATGAAGGTACACATGATATCCACTTACTAATATTGGGTAACGAGATCACCGGCATCCCGGCTTTTAGCTAGGAGATAAATATGAAATCAGGAGCCAGGATTATTAATCATTGGAAGGTTAATGAGCCTGGCTTCTTCATTACCAATGGATTTTAGTCCAAGGAGACCACCTGATGAAGTAGCAATTTTTTCGGCTATTGATTTTAAGATATTATAAAGCGCCAGTGCAAAGGTCTTGCTCAACTTTGGAAGTACATTATTCAGATCTTGAAGCTCCTGAATAATTAATGGATTTCGCTGTGTAGATTCATAGGGATAGCCTTGA
>DATJHZ010000039.1:0-28642 GCA_035493595.1 Cyclobacteriaceae bacterium
GGTGGCACAGGTGGCTTTAGCCTCGCTGGTCCTGATCTGAATAATCTGATTCCATTATTAAAGAAAGTTATTGCTATCAATCCCAATATTAAATTCCTGGCAACACCGTGGTCGGCACCTATCTCTATGAAATCAAATGGAGCATGGGTTGGTGGTAGTTTAAACACTGGCAGTTATGGTGCATATGCAACATACTTTGTCAATTACTTAAACGCTATGAAAACTCAAGGCATTAACATCTGGGCGATCACTCCACAAAACGAACCGGAGAATCCATACAACAATCCAAGTATGACGATGAATCAGACTGAGGAAACTAACTTCATCAATAATAATCTTGGTCCTGCCATTCGTAATGCTGGCTACTCAACAAAAATTATTGCGTTCGATCATAATTGTGACAACACAACGTATCCAACCTATGTTTCGAATAACAGTTCGTATGTAGATGGCGCTGCTTTCCATTTATATTCAGGCAATATCTCTGCTTTAACTACCGTGCATAATGCTACTGGTAAAAATGTTTATTTCACTGAACAGTATACCGCCACAAGTGGAAGCTTCTCTGGCGACCTCGCCTGGCACACCGAAAACGTCATGATTGGTTCTGTTAATAATTGGGGCAGAACAGCATTGGAATGGAACCTGGCAACTAACACAAGCTATGGACCTTATACATCTGGTGGTTGTACAACATGTTTAGGAGCGTTAACGATTAACGGAAGCTCTGTGACAAGAAACGTTTCTTACTACATCGTTGCCCACATGTCAAAGTATGTAAGACCAGATGCAGTACGTGTAAACACATCTTCTACCAATGGCAATTTAATCAACACGGCATTTGTAAACAGCTCTGGTAATGGAACTTCAAAAGTGCTTGTGGTCTATAATAAAAATTCAACAGCACAGACCTTTAACATTCAGTACGCAGGTAAAATTGTTACCGTATCACTTAATGCCGGATCGGTTGGAACATATCTCTGGTACTAAGACTATTTCATTCTTAATCAAAACACTTTCAACTCTTTTCCTTTTGGAGAAGAGTTGATTGTTTAAAAGCATACCGTGTCAAAGTACACACATAAACAAACCAATTTTTACACTTCTTAATCAACCGATCATAAGGTTATTGTGAAGATTTACATAAACACTTTATCCCTCTGAAAAAGAATAAATCATATTTAAGAAATGGTAAGGTTCCGGATTAATCAACCTTAGTAATTATGCACTCAACCTTCTTATTATGATTTTAGATATCAAACAAAAATTTCTCGCATTCGCTTTTATTCTTATTCCTCTGTTTCTTCAAGCTCAGTCTATAAAAATCATTACCAATCATATTGGTTACGAAACAGACTTGACTAAGACAGCTATTGTTATGAGCGATCATAAAGTAGCAATAGAAACATTTCAACTTCTCACGCCTGACGGTAAAGAAGTTTATCAAGGCAAAGTTGTTTTCAATGGCCCGGTAAACAAATGGAAGAACTGGCTTTTCTGGACTATAGATTTCAGTTCATTTGCCACTGCCGGAACTTATCAATTACAAATTAACAACGCAGGTAAGACTATAACATCTTACCCTTTTATCATTGGTAAAAATATCTTTGAACAGGCGACCGTATCAGATGTGATTTATTATTTCAAAGGTCAGCGTAGTTCGGGGTTGCTTGATAAAGCTGATCATCATTTACTTCTTGCTGGTCAAAAAACCGATACGGTTGATGCACATGGAGGTTGGTATGATGCTTCCGGAGACTATGGTAAACATCTCTCCCATCTTTCATTTTCATTATACTTCAATCCACAGCAAATATCACTGACGGCATGGAGCTTATTTAAAACATACGAACAACTATCAAAGAGAACAGGTACAGATTTCAGACAATACAATCGCCGGCTCCTTGATGAAGCTATGTACGGAGCTGACTATCTCGTAAGAATTCAAACCAGCAATGGATCTTTCTATAGATCCGTTTCAGCACCTGGCCCTGGTAAACTTCCTAAGGACAGAGTAATTCGTGCAGAAGACCAGAGTTATCGAATCAAACAAACAAAAGATCAGCCATTCAACAACAGCAGTGTTAACAGCAATTGGCGACGCTACCAGGTAAGTTATCGTTCGGGTGGTGGATTAGCCATCGCCGCTTTATGCATGGCCTCAACTTTTGATATCTCAGGTGAATACAACAATACAGATTATTTAAAAGCTGCAGAACGAGCTTTCAGCTTTCTGGAAACTAATAACGCTTTGATGACTATCGATGGAAAAGAAAATATAGTAGATGACTACTGTGCGCTCACAGCAGCTACTGAATTATATCGCGTAACGAAAAAAGAAATTTATAAGAAGGCAGCAGATCACAGAGCAGAAAATCTGATTACTCGCTTATACAGTGATAAAAAATATAGCAACTATTGGCGAGCCGATGACAAAGACAGACCTTTCTTTCATCCTTCTGATGCCGGACTTCCAATTGTAAGTCTTGTTTACTATTATCCTCTTGCAACAGGACTATTACAAAACAAACTTAAAGAAGTAATTAAAAAATCCTTGCGACATGAATTTGCTATCACCAACGAAGTAACAAATCCTTTTGGATACAGTAGGCAATTGGTACAGGATACTGTTGGAAAAAGAAAAAGCACTTTCTTCTTCCCTCATGGAAGCGAAGCTTCTCCATGGTGGCAAGGTGAAAATGCGAGACTTGGATCAATGGCAGCAGCTGCAAGACTCGCTTCCGGTTTGTTTCAGAATGACAAACCTTTCCAGGATAGTCTTCAACGATTTGCCACCAATCAATTAAACTGGATCGCCGGATTAAATCCTTATGACGCCTGCATGATTCAAGGTACAGGACACAACAATCCTGCTTATGGATTCTTCGGAACATTTGAATATACCAATGCACCCGGTGGAATTGTAAATGGCATTACCTCTGGATTCAATGATGAGGATGATATTGATTTCAATCTTTCATACGCTCAGACTGGAAAGGATTATGATTGGCGATGGGCAGAGCAATGGCTGCCACATGCAGCATGGTATTTATTAGCAGTATCTGTAAAGTAAAAAATGATGGCAACAATAAAAACAAATCGCATCATTCTGTTTCTAACGATGTTTTGTTTGAGTTTTTATATTCATGCAAAACAATCAAAATTCAACGTACTTGTACTGGCAGAAAACGGCGGACACCATATTCTATTTACACAAGCTGTAAAACCATGGCTAACAAAACTTGCTTCAGACAGCAGTTTCTCTGTTGATTACATTACGAATACGAAACCTATCACTGAAGATTTTCTAAAATCATATCAGCTCTTTATTCAATTGGATTATCCTCCTTATGGATGGACTGAGAAAGCTTCTATAGCATTTCAAAAATACATAGAACAAGGTCAGGGGGGATGGATTGGATTCCATCATGCAACACTCTTAGGCGAATTTGATGGCTATCCTATGTGGAATTGGTTCTCAGCATTCATGGGTGGCATCTCTTACAAAAATTACATATCAACTTTTGTTTCAGGTAAGGTTAATGTTGAAGATGCTACACATCCAATCATGAAAGGAGTTCCCAAATCATTTATTATAACCAAAGAAGAATGGTATAGTTATTCAAAAAGTCCGAGAGCCAATGTTCATGTAATAGCCAGTGTTGATGAATCCTCATATGTACCTGACTCTGATATTAAAATGGGTGATCATCCTGTTATCTGGAGCAATCTAAACTATGCTGCAAGAAATGTATACATCTTCATGGGCCACTCGCCAGAACTGATGCTCAATTCTTCTTATACAACATTGTTTAAAAACGCAATCTTCTGGGCTGCTAAAACAAAAAAGTAATGACATGATAAAGAATCTTATGCAACACGTAATGATTTTAATTACAGTATTAAATGAGAACTATCCTGCCCAGCCTTCTCTATCTAAACTTCTATATTGAATTGCTTCTGCTAAATGTTCTATCTTAATTTCAGGTACGCCTGCCAGATCTGCAATGGTGCGGGATACTTTAAGAATTCTATCGTATGCTCGAGCTGAAAGGCCAAGACGTTCCATAGCAGTTTTTAATAATGCGCGACCGGCATCGTTGATTACGCAAAGTTCTTTAACCATGTTCGAGGGTATCATAGCGTTGCAGTAAATACTCTCGTCATCTTTAAATCGCTCAGTCTGAATTTCCCTTGCCTTCACAACACGCTCACGAATTTCATCACTGGTCTCTGTCTTTCGGTTGGCGGTCATCTCATCAAAACTTACAGGCACCACTTCAACATGGAGATCGATTCGATCAAGTAACGGCCCGCTGATTTTACTCAGATAACGTTGCACTACACCCGGGCCACAAACACATTCTTTCTCGGGATGATTATAATAACCACAAGGACATGGATTCATGCTCGCCACCAACATAAAGTTAGCTGGGTAATCGATAGAAACTTTTGCACGAGAAATCGTAACGCGTCTCTCTTCCATAGGCTGTCGCATAACTTCAAGCACCGTGCGCTTAAACTCTGGCAATTCATCTAAAAATAAAACGCCGTTATGCGATAATGAAATTTCACCTGGTTGAGGATTTCCTCCTCCACCAACTAAAGCTACGTCCGAAATTGTATGATGGGGAGATCTAAATGGCCTGGTAGAAATCAATGTAGCATCTCTTCCCAAACGGCCAGCAACAGAATGAATCTTTGTTGTCTCTAATGCTTCATGTAACGAAAGCGGAGGCAACACCGTTGGCAATCGTTTGGCCAGCATAGTTTTACCTGCTCCCGGGGGACCAATCATGATAACGTTATGTCCGCCGGCAGCAGCAATCTCCATGGCACGCTTAATATTTTCCTGACCCTGTACATCTTTGAAGTCAGTATCATAATAGTTAAGCTTAGTTGCAAAGATTTCGCGTGTATCAACTACAACAGGTTCGATGGTTGACTTCCCTTCCAAAAACTCTACAGCTTCCTTTAGGGTTGATACCGGCAGAATATCTATGTTATTAACTATAGCAGCCTCACGTGCATTGTCTTTCGGAAGAATAAAACCTTTAAAATTTTCTTTGCGTCCTTGAATGGCAATGGGCAAAACTCCTTTTATCGGACGAAGTACACCATCAAGAGCAAGCTCACCCATGATGATGTATTGATCAAGATTTTCGGCAGTCATCTGACCTGAAGCTTTTAAAACTCCAAGCGCTATTGGTAAATCATACGAAGATCCTTCTTTTCTGATATCCGCCGGAGCAAGATTAACAACAGTTTTATTTCGTGGCATGAAGTAGCCACTGCTTTTGAGTGCTGATTCTACCCGATGCTGGCTTTCCTTTATAGCACTATCGGGTAAACCACTCATGAAAAATTTTACGCCCTGGCCAACACTGACCTCAACCATAATAATCCGTGCATCAACTCCATGAACGGCACCGCCAAACGCTTTAGCCAACATCTCAAAAAAAGGGTATTAAAAAGGGTTCTTTAAAAAAATAAATAATTACTTCTTGGCAGCTTCCTGCAAATCAAAAAGTTTGGCCTTTAAAGTGGTCATTTCTTTAGTCAGAGTTTCATTATCACTCTTATAATCTTTAATTGATTTAGCACTCAGTATGTAGTTATAAACTATGAGTGCCAGGCCGATAAAAGTAAGATATTTAAAAAGGAAGGCGTATTTGGAAATTGTAAACAGGCTACCCAGATCTTGTTTTTTTGTGAGGTAGTCAACATAGAATGACATAATAAAAATTACCAGGTGAAACAGTATAAGTATACCGTATGTTATGTAGCCATTCTTTTTCATGAAATCGATTTTTTTTACCAATATATTAAAGGTAAAGCAAAAAACGGAAAATAGTAATGTGGATTAAAAATAATGATCCACTAATCACAAAAGTGAGAAGTATTTAGAGCATATCTGAGTCTGGTACAGCCTATGGACAATAGATTTTAGAAACAGATACCCTATCGTCCTTGAATCTCATTCAGTTTTTTATACAAACCATCTTTAAGGAGCAACTCATTATGCGTGCCACGTTCAACTATCTGACCACTTTGTATCACAATAATTTCATCGGCATGCTGAATTGTACTCAAGCGGTGAGCAATGACAATTGATGTGCGATTTTCCATCAACTTTGTCAGTGCATCCTGAACAAGACGTTCCGATTCAGAATCAAGTGCAGAGGTTGCTTCATCCAGGATCAGGATCGGAGGATTTTTAAGTACAGCACGCGCTATACTTAAACGCTGGCGTTGTCCGCCAGAAAGTTTCGATCCTCGCTCACCTATAAAAGTCTGATACCCTTCTTCTGTCTGTGTAATAAATTCATGAGCATTCGCCACTTTGGCTGCATGGATCACATCTTCTTCTTTGACGTTCTCCATTCCAAAAGCTATGTTGTTGAATATGGTATCATTGAAGAGAATGGACTCTTGCGTAACAACACCCATTTGCTTGCGTAAAGATTCTATTTCCAGATCTCTCAAAGACATGCCATCAATTAAAACATCTCCCTGCGTTGGATCATAAAATCTGGGTACCATATCAGCAAGAGTAGACTTTCCTCCGCCGGATGGGCCAACCAGAGCGATGGTCTTTCCTTTCTCAATCTTAAGATTAATATCCTGAAGAACTGGCTCCTTATCATAGGCGAACGTAACATTTTTAAATTCAATATTGTTACTAAAACCTTCGAGTGCTTTAGCATTGGGTTTGTTTTTGATCTCGGGCTCTGTATCAATCACATCAAAAATACGTTGAGCAGAAACAGTTCCTTTTTGTACTGATGTGATGCCATTTGAAAAATTCTTGGCGGGCTGAATCATGGAGACATAAACTGTTAAAAAGCCCATGAAAGTTTCAGCTGTCAGTTCAGGGTCTTTGCCTAAAACAAGATTACCGCCGTAGTAAATAACAATTGAAACAATAACAACACCTAGAATCTCTGAAAGTGGTGAAGAGAGCTCGTTCTTACGCGAAATGGAAAGATTCACTTTTCGGTGATACGACGTCTCTGCATCTATCTTGTTCAGAATGAAATTGCGGGCATTAAAAGCATTCACAACACGCATCCCGCCAAAAGTTTCATCAAGAATGTTAACGATGCGTCCTAATGACTCCTGGCTTTGGACAGCCTTCTTCTTTAATCGTTTAATAATTTCAGCTACAACTCCACCCGTTATTGGTAAAACAATTAACGTGAACAATGTTAGCTTGACAGAGATAGAAAAAAGTATGATGATATAAACAATGATGGTAATCGGTTCTTTAAAAACTGATTTTAAACTGTTCACCACGGCACCCTCTACTTCGGCAACATCATTAGTAAAACGCGATATCAAATCACCTTTGCGCTGATTATTGAAATACCCAATGTGCAGCAGTGAAACATTTCTAAAAATATGCATGCGCATATTCTTCACCACATCAACCTTAACTCGTGAAGCCACCATGCGTTCAGCATATTTAAAAATATTGGCAACGATCATGGTGAAAATAATAGCAACGCATACAAATAACAGAGCACCTACCCTTCCATAATCAACAGCAACCTGGATAAAGTAATGATTAAAAAGGCCCGAGAAAAAAGAACCTGATATTTCGAAATGAGGAATTGTCGGAACCACCAGTTTAGGCTCCTTAAAAAGAACCGTTAACATAGGGATAACCAAAACCAGATATGCAGCACTAAAGATTACACCAAACAACGCGTAAATAAAAAATTGGATCAACCGCGATACCAGTCTTGGTGTATAATTTAAAATGCGAAAATATATTTTCATCTAAATCAGAATTCGTAAAGTCGTTGTGGAATATTCCAGCGTAAAGCTAATGATGTTATCGTTGTATTGTTGTTATAGAATGTAAGATCACATTTACTCTTTCTAACGATGGTATTAAAGTCAATGAACAAGTTGTGTTTAACCATATATGAAATAGATACCGATCCAAACATAATTGAGTTTTTATGCCCTTGAGCAATCTTGTTACCGAGTTCATTTCTATCCTGTGAATTGTCTCTGAAAATATTCCCACCCCAGTTATAGGCACCAGTTTGAGTAGAATCTCTTCCAACCTGCGCAACGATCAGCTTTCCGGTAACAGTCAGCCTCGGCAAGGGCTGGTATCGCAGAATACCGACAACTTCTTTAAAATTTGCACCCAGTGGATGCGCTATAGGTTGATTGAAATTTGAATAGCTTCCAAACTGCGTATTATGCGAATATGTAAAAGGTCTCACAATGTTCACTTCTCCCTGCAAGTCAAGATTAGAGACGCCGAAAGCATCAATATATTTTACGCCTCCTTGAATAGCATACTTATTAGCCCACCAACCATCATTGGCTTTAATGTGAGCCAGAACAAATTCGTCTAATACCAATTGACCATAAATTGACACTTTCCTGATAGCATTCCACTTAAAGTCCATCCCAAGAATCACATTGTCTTTACTTCCGCTTTGTTGCTCAAGAGACCGATAGAAAATAACCGGATTCAAGTATGCATACTCAAACTTATTGTTACTCACAGAGTCCTTCGGATTGAAAATCACCGATTCAAACAAACCAACATTTAACTTCTTTCCAAGGTTGATACTCAAATGGTGAAAAGCAACATACTTAACGGGATACCCCAATGACGTTGGCTTACTGCCACTCGGGCCACCGCCGGCTTCTGCAGTCATTCTATTTAGCAAAAACATGTAATTTATCTTCCAGACTTTTGCCGTTGCCTTTAGAAACAAGGTTGGAGGTGCATAGTCAGAGAAGATCAGAGAGCGGTACCCGTTGCCAATGAAATTTCTATCATTGCCGAATTGAATATTAATATGCTTGGTGGCCTCAAACGAAATATATGCACGTGCCTGAAGAAAATCTACGGCCTTACCATTCTTAAAACTCTTCCAGAAACCTTCATGGGGAACAGTATAGTTCAATGACATCTGATCGTTAACATAAGAAGGCAGAAGCATCTGGTTGTCGGTTAGGTAAGAATAAAATCCAACCTTTCGATCAATCATCCCCCGAACTTCAATACCCCTGGTATTAATATAAAGATTGTCTCCTGAACGAGAATCTTTGCCCATGCCAACATACAATACAGGATTAACATGAAGGTCAAAATCGCGAACATTAACATGATAGAGATCTGATTTTTTCCTATAGAAAGTCTTTAAAATAGGTCTCTTGCTATCATTTTTGGCTGAATCAGCCCATTCCCAGCTATCGTTGTGAAGATATTCTGTGTTAAAGAGATCAGCCTTAGATTTGAAAACAGAAGCCTTTTCGACCGAATCAATGAATGCTATAATCGCAGATCGTTTATACTGTTTCACAGAAGTGAATATCTCGGGATAAATCCGACCT
Organism: Cyclobacteriaceae bacterium; assembly: GCA_035493595.1. Taxonomy (GTDB): domain Bacteria; phylum Bacteroidota; class Bacteroidia; order Cytophagales; family Cyclobacteriaceae; genus DATCRE01. The sequence goes on from DATJHZ010000039.1 coordinate 9,367, forward strand.
GCCTTCACCTCATAACGATCAATTTTCTGATAATAGTCCTCATTTAAAGGGGCAAATGAGCTTTGCGACCAGGAAACCAAGGGCAATAAGCACAGTGCAAAAAGTGTAAATTGTTTCATTTTTGATGAGAACTAAGGGGGCAAATTACGGAGCTTATGACTTAGCACCAAAAAACCCAGCCTAACTATTGAAATTACTGAAGATGTACTTATATTTGCACTCCTTTTAAGGAAAATTGAAAATATTGATATGATGTGGGCCAGTTATGGTCAGGTCATGTGAGCAGACAAAAAATAAATAACATGAAAGAAGGCATTCATCCGGAGTACAGAGAAGTGATTTTTCACGATACTTCAAGCGACACTAAATTTTTAACCCGTTCAACCCAGTTTTCTAAAGAAACTATCAAATGGGAAGATGGTAAAGAATATCCTGTAATTAAAGTGGAAGTAAGCTCAGCTTCACATCCTTTCTTTACTGGCAAAAAACTATTTGTCGATACAGCAGGACGTGTTGAGAAATTCCAAAAGAAATACGCCAAGAAAGCTTAATTGCTTCTTCGCAGTCATTAAAAGGCCTTCTGTCAGAAGGCCTTTTTTATTTCCTAAAATATATATCCACTCCTCGCCCGTTTGGCTTGCAGCTTGCCACCTATCTTTTAATTTTGGAAGATGAATTTGATTCTCTTTGACGATCCCGCCATCCGCATTAATCTACTTCCCTTTACCTATACAAGACCTGCCGCTAAAATCAGAGTTGGCATTTTAACGATTGATGAAAAATGGGAACGGTGGCTAAAAGTTAAACCCTCTTTTCAAACAGAAGAGTATCTTCAAAAGAAATATCCGCTCATTGCTACAGATGACAACCTGCTTGTTAATGGAGCATTATGTCCTGATGAAAAGTTAGTAGCACGAATTCTGGCACTTCAATCAGGTCAATACCTGGTGAAGGACAAAGTTCTTCTCGCCGCCAGAAATCCGAAAGCTGAGATGAGCAATGACAATACGCACGAGTATAGCGAAGCCGTCACTCTTATTAATCATACCTGGAAGATCTTCAGTGAAAACGGTAAGCAGATTAAAATAGATTTTGTTCTCGTTACTTCCGGACGAAAGTCTGCTGGTATTCAAGATAAGCATACCACAGTCTATGGCGAAGAAAATCTCTTTGTTGAAGATGGCGTTTACGTTCGTGCAGCGATCATCAATGCAGAACCTGGTCCTGTTTACCTGGGCAAGAATAGTATCATTCAGGAAGGTGCTATCATTCGCGGTTCTTTTGCATTATGCGAAGGTGGTCACATTAATATGGGAGGAAAGATCAGAGGCGATGTTACTGTCGGACCATTCTCAAAAGTTGGTGGCGAAGTAAGTACTTCCGTTGTATTCGGCTATAGTAACAAAGCACATGATGGCTTTATGGGCTGCTCCGTGATGGGCGAATGGTGTAACCTTGGTGCTGACACAAACACTTCAAACCTGAAGAATAATTACGACACCGTTAAGGTATGGAGTCACGCGCAAAATGATTTTATCAACAGCGGGCTTCTGTTCTGCGGATTGATGATGGGCGATCACAGCAAGTGTGGCATCAATACGATGTTTAACACCGGCACTGTTATCGACGTTTCTTCAAATGTTTTTGGTGAAGGGTTTCCACCAAACTACATTCCATCGTTTGGCTGGGGCGCTAAAGAACTTACTACTTATAAATTAGATAAAGCATTGGTCACAGCAGAAAAAGCTATGGGTAGAAGAAATATTCCGTTTAATGAAATTGAACGCGATATTATGACACGTGTATTTGAAATAACAGCAGCAAATAGAAACTGGGAGAAAAAGTAATATGATGTTTGCCAACATACCCGGACTAGCAGACGTAAAGAAATTATTGGTTGATGCGGCCAAGAGCAGTCACATTGCGCACGCACAACTTTTTGTTGGAGCCGATGGTGCATTAAACTTACCGTTAGCCCTTGCCTATGCAACCTATCTTCATTGCGAGAACAGAGGTGATGATGCCTGCGGTACCTGCCGTGCATGTACCAAGAATGCCAAATTCATTCACCCCGATACGCACTTTGTTTTTCCATTGAGCAATGTTAAAGGTGATAAGGATGAAGATCGTTTTAAAGCCGACATCTTAAAATCATGGAGAGCCTTTCTTATTGAGCAACCTTATGGCAACCTCAATGACTGGACAAACTATTATGGCGGTGAAGACAAACAAGCGCTGATATCACGTGAAGAAAGTCGTGAGATCATTAAATCACTTTCACTGAAACCATTTGAAAGTCCACATAAAGTGATGATCATCTGGCAGCCAGAACTGATGCATCCGTCAGCCGCCAATGGCATTCTTAAAATTCTGGAAGAGCCACCTCCGCATACATATTTTATCCTTGTAACAAATTCAGCAGATAGGCTTCTGCCAACGATTATCTCACGAACACAAATTGTTACCGTTCCGCTACTCCATGATGAAGAAGTTATAGCTGTACTCCATCAAAAGAATGGCGTTGAGACAGGTCGTGCCGGAAAGATAGCGCAGCTTGCTGAGGGGAATTTAAACTTCGCACTCAAGCTTATTGAAAACGAAGAGGATGATAATGCACAGCGCTTCACCGAATGGATGCGTGCATGCTTCAAAAAAAATTATCTCACCCTGGTGACCATGGCTGAAGACTATCATGCCCTTGATAAGCTGAGCCAGAAAAACATGATGACCTATAGTGTTAACATATTTCGCGAAACGTTGTTAAATCTTTCAGGTGCAACAGCTATTAACAGGACCCGTGGTGATGAATTAAAATTTGTTCAGGACTTCAGTAAGGTTATGGACGTTCAGAAAATAGAGAAGTCATTTAAACTTATAAACGATGCTACCTACCACCTGGAAAGGAATGGTAGCGCAAAGATGATATTCCTTGATTTATCCTTGAAATTATCGCAGACTATTAAACCATAATGCGTAAGTTGAGTAAAGAAACTAAACCGGAACTATGAATAAAACCATTCGCATCGGTACCCGCGGCAGCAAACTTGCGCTGTGGCAGGCAGAACATGTAGCCAGTCTTATCAAACCTTCCGGTTATCAGGTTGAAATTGTAACCATCGACACGCGAGGAGATAAAATCCTTGATGTGTCTATCGCCAAGATTGGAAGCAAGGGTGTTTTTACGGAAGAGATTGAAGCCAAGCTTCTCGATGGCAGTATTGATATAGCCGTTCATAGTGCCAAAGATCTTTCGTCTGAATTACCTGAAGAACTTGAGCTGATTGCCTTCACCGAACGCGAATTGGTAAACGATGTGATTGTTAGTGTAAACAAAAAAATTGATCTCGCTTCTGGAAAGTTGCGCATTGGCACTTCAGCCACACGCCGGGTTGCCTTCCTGAAACACTTCTATCCAAATGCAGAAGCTGTTGCTATCAGAGGAAATTTGCAGACACGTTTCAGCAAATTAAGAAATGGTGAGTGTGATGCTCTTATCCTTGCATACGCTGGCGTTCACCGTATGGGGTCTGAAGATCTTACTGTTGAGAAATTAGAAACCAGTTACTTCGTTCCGGCTGTTGGGCAAGGAAGCATTGCTATAGAATGCCATAAGAAATTAAGTTTCGATAAAAAGAAAATTGTTGAAGAGTGGGTTAATCACTCAGCAACGGAAGATTGTGTTCGCGCTGAGCGCTCATTTTTAAAAACACTTCAGGGTGGTTGCAGCATACCTGCCTTCGCCTATGCACATTATGAAGGTGCGATGATCACATTGAAGGGCGGCATCATTTCGCTTGACGGTAAAAAGATTGTGAAAGCAAAACGAACAGCGCCTGCTATTGATATTAAGGAACTGGGAGAAGCGGTTGCCAATGAAGTGTTAATTAATGGCGGAAATGAAATACTTTCCGAAATCAGAAACCAGGTTGTTGCTCCATAAAATTACTCCGGATAAATGAAGAAGTTTTTTACCATTGCGTTCATGCTTACCCTCTATTCATCATTCATTCAGGCTCAGAAAAAAGATGCAGTCGTTACAATCAAAACAGAATATGGTAACATCATTGCCATTCTCTATGATGAAACGCCTAAGCACAAAGCCAACTTTATTAAACTAGCAAAAGAGAATTTTTACGATAGCATATTATTCCATCGCATCATCGATGGCTTTATGATTCAAACAGGTGACCCGGAATCAAAGAAAGCTAAGCTCGGCGAACGTTTGGGTAATGGTGGCCCGGGTTATACAATCGATGCTGAATTCAGTCCTAACTTATTTCATGAAAAAGGTTCGCTTGCTGCCGCTCGTATGAGTGATGCAGTAAATCCAACGAAAGCCTCCAGTGGAAGTCAGTTTTATATTGTTCAGGGAAAAATTTTCAAGGAAGAAGACATTGCTATCGATCAAAATAAATTCAATGCTGGCATGACCAAGCTCATGCAAGATCCCGAAAACAAAAGTCTTCAGGATTCGATTAATCAGGTTTACTCCAAGGGAGATCAGGCAGCCTTCAAAAAAATGATGGCATCACTCGCGCCAAGAGTAGAAAAAGAAACAGGCATTAAGGTCACTAACTCTCCAGAAAAAATAAAAGCTTATACAACCATGGGTGGCACTCCACATTTAGATGGAGGTTATACTGTCTTTGGAAAAGTAATTCAGGGTTTAGATGTAGTTGATAAAATTGCATCACAACCTCGCGATCAGGCTGATCGTCCTAAGAGTGATATCAGAATAATGGTCACTGTTAAAGAAATGAAAAAGAAAAAAATTAAGAAGCTCTACGGGTATCATTATCCTGTAGTACCAAAAAAATAATTACAAACACGAGCTCTCTATCTTACTGCTCCTTTACCCAAGCTTAATAAAACAAAAAATGAAAATACTGATCACCGGCTCAAACGGACTTCTTGGACAAAAACTTGTTTCTCTTCTTCAAAAAGATGAAGAGGTATCATTGTTTGCCACGGCACGAGGAAAGTCTGCTATACCCATCATACACGGTGAGTACGATTCACTCGATATTACAAACACCGAAGAGGTTGATAAAATTATTGGAGCAATCAAGCCTGATGTTATTATCAATACAGCAGCCATGACCAATGTCGATCAGTGCGAAACAGAACGTGAAGCATGTTGGGATGCGAATGTTAATTCCGTAAAACATCTCATCCATGCCTGTCTCAAAAACAATGTACATCTTGTCCATGTCTCTACCGATTTCATTTTTGATGGAAGTCATGGTCCGCTTGATGAGAATGAGAAGCCTGCCCCAGTGAACTATTATGGCGAAAGTAAACTTGCTGCAGAAGAGCTGTTGTTAAAAAGTAACATTAGCTGGAGCATTTTACGTACCGTACTTGTATTCGGCATTACAGAAGACATGAGTCGTTCGAACATAGTGCTTTGGGTAAAGAACAGTCTTGAACAAGGTAAAACTATTCAGGTGGTTAATGACCAGTGGCGCACACCTACCCTGGCTGAAGATTTAGCAATGGGCTGTTATCTGGCTGCCAAGAAAAAAGCAACGGGCATCTATAATATTTCGGGTAAAGATTTTCTAAGCCCTTACGACATCGCTATTCAAACAGCTGAGTATTTTAAGCTTGACAAATCACTCATCAAAGCAACTGATTCAACACAATTTAAGCAGACTGCACGCAGGCCTTTAACAACAGGTTTTATTATTGATAAAGCTAGAAAAGATCTTGAATATGAACCACGCTCTTTTAAAGAAGGTATTGCGATACTGGCATCGCAGATTCACTAAATAGTTTCTTCTAGTCATAAAATAATAAAAGCTTATCTCAGAGATAAGCTTTTATTATTTATAGCCTCGTCATTTATTATTTCTTGCTTTGCCTCAACGCCACAAAATATAACGGCACGCCAATCAACACAATGATCAATCCGGGCCATGTGTATTCAGGTTTGTATTTAATTAACAATGAACAAAACGTTAAGCCCATCAGAATATAAACTATAGGAAGTACCGGATATCCAAATGCTTTATAAGGTCTGGGTGCATCTGGTCTCTTCTTACGAAGAATAAAAATACCTATGATGGTGAGTACATAAAAGAGTACTACGACAAAAGATACCATGTCTAGCAGGTTTCCATACTGACCACTTAAACATAGCAAGCAAGCAACTACGCATTGAATCCACAAGGCATACTCTGGCACAGCGTTAGTGTTCAAGCTTCCCGTTTTCTTAAAGAACAAACCATCATTGGCCATGGTGTAATAAACCCGAGCACCTGACAATATCAGACCGTTATTACAACCGAACGTTGAAATCATAATAAGGATGGCTAACAGTGTGGTACCGTTCTCACCAAAAATTTCATTAGATACAGATAGAGCAATACGATTATCTTTTGCGAAGGCTAATTGATCAAGTGGTAATACAGACAAGTACATTAAGTTGGTTGAAACATAAATAACGGTTACAATCAATGTTCCTAAAAACAAACTCAATCCAATATTGCGTTGTGGATTTTTTACTTCACCTGCAATAAACGTAACGTTATTCCATGCATCAGAACTGAAGATGCTTCCTACCATGGCAGAGGCCACAGCTCCCAACGCTACAAATCCTGATAACATGATCCATGGATTTTGAGTGTCTGTTGTTGTAGGAGTAATGCGGCTGATGTGTTGCTTGATTACCCATGCATCTTGCCAGTTAGCGTTCCATACATCAGACTTTGCAACAAAGAAACCGCAAACTAATAAGCCAAAAAGTGCTAAAAGCTTCGTGCCCGTAAAAGTAGATTGAATTAGTTTTCCACTCTTTATCCCGCGGGTGTTAATGTAGGTCAGCAATACTATCGTTACAATTCCAACAATCTGCGCCGCTGATATTTTAAATCCAGCACCGAATTGAAAAAGAACATTTCCATCACCTAATGATGGCACCAGGTATCCCAGAAACTTTCCAAACGCTACAGCTACTGCGGCAATGGTGCCGGTTTGGATTACAGCAAAGAAACTCCATCCATATAAAAAACCAACAAAGGGATTATAAGCTTCGCGTAGATAAACATATTGTCCGCCAGCTTTGGGAAACATGGCACTCAGCTCGCCATAACTCAGAGCTGCTGTAAGTGTCATAAAACCTGTTATTAACCAACCAGCAATGAGCCAGTCGGCTGATCCCATATCTTTGAGCATGTCGGCGCTCACTATAAAAATTCCAGACCCGATCATGGAACCCGCCACAATCATCGTGGCATCCCACAGTCCTAAAACAGGTTTAAACTTTGATTCACTCATAGGGTAGTAATAGGTTAATAAATTAAAGTTCTCAGTGGCGTTAAGATAGGAATTATTATGAGAATTGTTTGTGGTTTTATTCTACCCGTTCGTACACTTATATCAAGACATTTCAATTATAACTCAAAAACAAAAAGCTGTCCTTTATCGGAACAGCTTCTTGTTAAAATCATTTGCAATATCTGCAGCTTATTTATTCTTCAGATTTTTTGCAGCAGGTTCATCCAGGAACCAGTGCAATTCTCCAGCCTCAGGCTTAATCAATTGTGCAGGATATTCTTCAATGTTATGCTCATCTTCTAAGATGTGATGCACAGCTATTGCTTTGCCAGCACCATACACTAAAAAGGCAATGTGCTTTGCTTTGTTAATCAATGGCGCGGTAAGTGTTATTCTATACATCTTTACCTCATCAATGTACTCTTCTTTTACAAGCGCCGTCTTTTCATGAAGCAACTTAACATGAGGGAACAATGACGCCGTATGAGAATTATCACCAAGCCCTAACAATACTAAATCAAAGCTCACTGGCTTTCCAGCAAAGTATGCGAGGATATCTTTTTCGTATGCAGTTGCTGCACCAGCCGGAGGCAATGCTGTATTGATCGGATAGATCTGAGAGTCTGCAATATTCAGTGGTGCAAACAATGCGTTCTTTGCCATCAGGTAATTGCTCTCTGCATGATTTAACGGCACATAGCGTTCATCTCCAAAAAAGAAAAACACTTTGCTCCATTCAATCTTATTGCGATAAGCATCAGACGCTAACAACTCAAACAATCTCTTCGGAGAACTTCCGCCTGACAACACAAAAGAAAATCTTCCTTCTCTCTTAATAGCTTCCTCTGATTGTGCAACTATATAATCGGCTAATGATGTTAAAAGATTATCAACCTGATCAAAAATATGTAACATGAAAATTTTATTATGATATTTGATTTACACCTGACTTAACAACGCTTACTTCTTATCTTTTATTGGAAGTGTAAACCAATGAAATCCATCCTGGGCAATTAACGCTTCCGCTACTTCTGGTCCCCATGAATCAGCTGAATAGTTAGGGAAGTTGATGCTCTTCTTGGCCGCCCATGTATTGATGATCGGCATGAGTAAATCCCACGCTGCTTCAACCTGGTCGCCACGCATAAAGAGTGTTTGATCACCAAGCATCGTGTCGAGCAATAGTGTTTCGTAAGCTTCAGGGGTATCGTTGGTGTACGTGCCCTTATAATCAAAGATCATATCAACCGGATTGAGAATCATTTCGAGACCAGGACGTTTTGCCTGTACTTGTAAACGAATGCTCATCTCAGGCTGAATGCTTATGATCAACCTGTTTTGTTGCCAGCCTTCATTTGCTTCCGTAGGGAAAATCAAATGAGGAACATCTTTAAACTGAACAGTAATGATAGAAGATGACTTGTGCATGCGCTTACCTGTTCTCAGGTAGAACGGTACTCCTGTCCAGCGCCAGTTATCAACGAAAAATTTAATAGCTGCAAAAGTTTCTGTGTTAGAGTCTGGCTTCACGCCTTTCTCTTCGCGGTATCCAACTACTTCTTTGCCTTCAACCCAGCCGCCACCATACTGACCACGAACGGCATTTTTCTTAACATCTTCTGGTGTGAATTTTCGCATAGCACGTAACACATCTACTTTACGATTGCGCACTTCATCAGCCTGAAAACTAACAGGAGGTTCCATGGCAACAAGACACAGTAATTGAAGAATGTGATTTTGTACCATATCACGCAACGCACCTGACTCATCATAGTATCCTCCACGATCTCCAACACTCAATTGTTCACTTACAGAAATCTGAACGTGATCAATATAATTACGATTCCAGAGTGGCTCAAGTATAGAGTTTGCAAAGCGGAAAGCTAAAATGTTCTGAACTGTTTCTTTACCAAGATAATGATCGATGCGATAGATCTGACTTTCAGCAAAGATTTCACCAAGCTGTCTGTTCAGTTCCTTTGCAGATTCCAGATCATGACCAAATGGTTTCTCTATAACAATGCGCGCTTTCTCTGGATTAGCAGCGAGTTTATGCTTTGAAAGATTTTCAGCAATGGTGCTGAAGAAGCGAGGCGCTACTGCCAGGTAATAAATAAGTGTTGGCTCTTCACCACACTCTTTTGTAAAATTGGCAATGCGTGCACTCTGATCGAGGTAAGTCTGCTCATTCTGAATATCAGAAACCTGGAAGTAAATATTCTTAGAGAACTCGGCCCACTTGGCAGGGTCTGCTTTTCCGCTACGTGAAAACTGATTGATATCTTTCAATAAATCTTCACGAAATTTCTCATCAGTATAAACCGTACGGCCCATGGCAACGACCTGATAATGCTTGGGCATCCAGCCGTCTAGAAATAAATTATATAATGCAGGTACTAATTTTCGCGAGGTAAGATCACCTGTGCCACCGAAAATAAAAAATATAGTAGAGGTTGCCTTATTCGATTCTGAACTCATTGGAATGTTGTTTGAATTAATATTTAATTTTCATTCAGCACATAATCAAGCCTGAGGTTTTGCATAGCGCTTCAGACCTTGATCATGTGTATTCGTATAATTTATTTTGTAATCCATTGCGTATGGAACACACCTTCTTTACCTATAAGTTCATAAGTGTGCGCTCCAAAATAATCGCGTTGTGCCTGGATGAGGTTCGATGGCATTTTCTCACTGCGGAAAGCATCGAAGTAACTTAACGAAGCACTGTGTGCCGGGATAGCAATACCCGAAGCTGCTGTTAATGAAACTACCTGACGAACTCCTTTGATGATGCTGTTGACTTTGTGAGCGATTCCTTCATCGAGCAACAAGTGAGGAAGTGTGTTGTCTTTCTTGTATGCCTGATACATATCTTCGAGGAATGCTGAACGGATGATACATCCACCACGCCAGATCAGCGCGATGCCATCCATCTTCAAACCATAACCATATTCTTTTGAAGCCTGAGCAAGCAAATGCATGCCTTGAGCATAAGCTATGATGGTAGAGAAGTATAATGCTTCCTCTAATGATTGAATAAATTTCTCCTGATCAACATCCAGTTTAAGAGCACCGTCTTTGTATAAAGTGGATGCCTTTACGCGTAATGTTTTATATTTTGACAAGTCACGCATCGATACAGCTGTATCAATGGCTGTTACAGGTAATTGTAAATCCATCGCCACTTGTGACGTCCACTTACCAGTACCTTTTGATTTTGCTTCGTCTTTAATATCATTCAACAACAGGTGATCAGCACCGGGCTGTTTATAACCAAAAATATCACGTGTGATTTCTACGAGGAAAGATTGAAGTCGTCCTTCATTCCATTTGGTGAAGATAGCATGGATCTGATCGCCATTAAGGCCAAGACCTTTCTGCATCACTTCGTATGTTTCAGAAAGCAATTGCATGATGGCATACTCAATACCATTGTGAACCATTTTCACAAAGTGACCAGCAGAACCTGAACCGATATAGGTAACGCAAGGCTCGCCTTTAACTTTGGCTGCCACTGCATCAAAAATATGCTTAACAACTTTATATGCTTCCTGATCGCCGCCCGGCATCATGCTTGGTCCTTTTCTGGCACCTTCTTCGCCACCAGAAATTCCCATTCCAAAGAAGTGAAGTCCTTTGGCTTTCAGTTCATCAACGCGTCTGTTCGTATCGCTAAAATGAGAATTACCACCATCGATAATCAAATCTCCTTTTTCCAGTAACGGAGAAATCTCTGCGATCACACTGTCTACAATTTTACCAGCCGGCACCAGCATCATAACAGCGCGTGGCTTTTGTAAACTGTTCACAAATTCGCTCAGGGACGTGAATCCCTTCACTACACCTTTTCCGGCTTCTTTGCCAAGCTGTGCTACCTTATCAGCATCCTTATCATAACCGGCTACTTTAAAACCGTGGTCTGACATGTTTAGCAGGAGGTTACGGCCCATAGTACCAAGACCGATCATTCCGAAAGTGTAATTTTCAACTTGCATTTCTTTAATTTTATAGGGGTTAATCAATAATGGGCGTAAAATTAGTCATGCTTTTCTAATTCCTGAACTTTATTTAATCTTCTTTGGTGTCTTTCAGCCCCTGTGAACGTAGAATTAAGAAATGCTAAAATAAGCTCTTTTGCTGCTTCATCGCCTGTTACGCGGCCTCCAAGGCAGATCAGATTCATATCGTCATCTTCAACACCCTGATGTGCCGAGAAGTTCTCGTGAATTAAAGCAGCCCTCACACCGGCAATTTTGTTAACAGCAATAGATGCCCCAACACCACTACCACAAATAGCGATGCCACGGTCTACTTCCTTACTGGCAACGGCTTTGCCTAACGGGATTACAAAATCAGGATAATCATCTGCCGGATCAAGAACCCGGGCACCAAAGTCTTTCAACTGATGGCCCTTAGCTTCCAGAAATGCAATAATGGTTTGCTTGAGTTGATAGCCACCATGATCTGCCGCAATTCCGATTTTCATATTTTTATTATGAGATTTGTCCTACGCTCTTTTCAGGATGAAATGATGTAACCGTGTAGTTATCTTCTTTATGCCAGAGCTTCGCTCCGCCGCGTATACCCAGACGGTTACTAGCTACTATAATGTTTTCATCCAGCGTAAAGTTCAGCTTGCGTGAATTTCCTCCGCTGATATAAAGGCGATCATAGTTAAATACCGTCTTTAGAATTTCAATCACTTTGCGCATACGTTTATTCCACCGCTCATCACCAACCTCTTCACGGGCATGTTCGCCAATATACTCATCGTATGTTCTGTCTTTTGAAACCGGATGATGTGCAATTTCAAAGTGAGGCATAAGATTACCATCGATTAAAATGGCTGTACCAAATCCGGTACCTAATGTAATAACTATTTCAAGACCCTTGCCGCTTACTATTCCAAGTCCCTGCATATCTGCATCGTTTAACAGGCGAACAGGTCTCTTAAGATTTTCAACCAGTAATTTACTGAACTGAACACCTTTCCATTTTGCAGTACCCAGATTAGGTGCAGTATGCACAACACCACCTTTTACATAGCCTGGAAAGCCTACCGATACCTTATCGTAAGGCTCAAAGGGCTTTGTTAGTGTAAGGATGGCTTGCATTATATCCTGAGGTTGACCACTCGAAGGCGTCTCTATCTTATCATACTCAACCAGCATATTACCCTCCGGATCTAAAATGGTTGCTTTTATCCGAGAGCCTCCAATATCAATTGCAAGGATTCTTTCATGGGCTTCTGGTGGTTGCATAATACGTGTGGTTTGGTTCTAATTAAATTATAAAGAAGGATTATGAATTACTATTTCCAGCAGATTTAATTATAACTCACGGGTAAAAATACCTAATTAAGAGTCATTTAAAATCATTATTTATTTGCGGTGCAATTCTTATCTGAATCAACCTTGCAGAGGCAGTGAAAAATAAAATCTTGAGCCTTTGCCAACTTCACTTTCCACACCCATTCGGCCGCAATTCTTCTCGACAAATTCTTTGCAGAGAATCAATCCAAGACCTGTACCTTTCTCGTTGGCCGTTCCTTTTGTAGTGAGTTTGGTGTCGAGTCTGAAAAGTTTTTTAACAACTTCCTCGCTCATGCCTACACCCGTGTCTGCAACTGAAACTATTACTTCATTGGCTTTCTGCTGCAGGGCCAATGTAATAGTCCCTCCTTCGGGAGTGAATTTAATGGCATTCGATACCAGATTTCTGATAACGGTATTAACAGAATTTTTGTGCGCCTTTACCTGAATACTGTTCTTGGCATTATTGATGATCGCTATCTTCTTGGCATTGGCTTGTGCGTAAAGTAATTCCGCATTCAATGCAAGCAGCTGATTCAACTCAATAGGCTCAGGAGTAAATTCAATGTTACCGGTTTGTGATCTTGACCATTCCAGCAGGTTCTCCAGTAACTCGAATAAATTCTTGATTGACTTGTCAAGATCTTTCGCCAGCATTTGAATTTCTTCTTTGCTCAAGTTTTCAATATGATTGATCAGCAAAGAAGAAAATGAAGTAAGTGAATTTAACGGCCCCTTCAAATCATGACTGATGATGGAAAAGAATTTATCTTTTGTAGCATTGAGATCTTCAAGCTCCTGGTTTTTATGATTGATAACATCATTAACCGCTTCTAGTTCGGTATGTGAACGTCTCTTGAGAAAATACAGATAAGCCACTAACGCAGCAATGATAACAGCAAGACCGATGAACACAAAAAGAATATTTCTGAACTGTTGTTGCTCTTTTAGCTGACGCTCGCGTGCAATTCTGTCAAGCTCAAGATTGCTGATCTGTGTTTCTTTCTTTTGAATGACATATCTGTTTTGCAATTCCAACAGGTTGCGCTCGTTAATTTCATTTTGAATGAAATCATTCATAGCCTGAAACAGATTTTTATTTTTCAGCGCGAGTTTAAAATCGCCAAGTGCTTCATAACAGAGACTCAAGAGTTCAAAGCTCTTTCGTTGTTGCACCTGATCTTGCGCATCCTGACCGGCAGCCAGTGCAAAGTTCACATTGGCAATGGCACGCTTAAAATCTTTTTGACTATAGAACAGCAACCCGATATTATTATACGATTCTGCAATTCCTTTTTTATCCTTTAACGCCTGCCTGATTTCCAGTGCTGCCACATGATTTGCCAAGGCCCTTTTACTATCTTTCGTAAGCCGACATAGTTCACCTACTTCATTTAAGGATACTGCTTCATTTCTCTTATCATGAATAGCACGACGTATGGCAAGTGCTTCTTTATGTTTCTTCAACGCTTCGGCAGACCTACCTTGCATAGCATAAAGTTTTCCGAGATTAAATAATGCATCGGCTTCTATGGATGGCTGCTGAAGTTGATCTTTATACTGAAGAATCTGCTGGTAATTTTCAAATGCTTCATCAATTCTGCCAGAGAGAGCGTGAACATTTCCCTGGTGCATAAGAATAAGTGCCAGGGTTGAGAGATCGTCATCTGAAGTATGTAGATCAAGCGCCTGATCCAGGAACTTGCCACTCTGATAGTAATCTCCCACATCTTCAAACACCTGGGCAAGTGCCAGGTAGGTAAAAAGCTTTTCCTTCTTTAGATCAAGAGAATCTTCAATGATTAATGATTTTATGAGAAGATCAGTAGCTGTATCATACTCTAACTTGCGCGTGAGGTAAAGAAGGCCAAGCTCTTTTAATTGATGCGCCTCAGTATGGGCATCTTTACGAGCTTCAGCATTCAAAAGTCTTTCTCTGGTGAGAATTATTTCCTCTTCGGCATGCTGCGGATTTATCTCTTGAAAGAAATGCTGATACCAATCTACATAAGACGTACTATCCTGACCGTGTGACTGGATAAAAATGAATAACAGTAAAAGATTAAGAATAACTTTTGTCGGCCAGGACATGCACTATATTTTCTCAAATGTGAAGAAAATGACATTCATATGAAATGAAAGTTTGAGTAAAATATTACACCAACGTCAATCGCATTTCCCCCTGAGACTAAACCATTGACGCTCATAGGATATCGCAAAACTCAACTATTCTATTTCTTGTTTTTTTTGTGACCGAGATGTGGATTTCGGAAGGAAGGAACTGATAAGAGGTAATACTGGATACCAAAACCGATGTTGAGATCAAATCCATTAAACGGGGAGTAGTAAGCACCAACCGATGGTCCTATGCCCCAGTTATTCTGGTTGATAAGTTTTTTCCTTCTCCCCTGCGCTGCTGTTACCGGATGATTTATATGCTCAAGTGTGTCAGTATGTACGTAGTGTCTTATCTGAACGGTGTCATAGTGGTAAATAACGGTATCGCGATAAGTGATGCGATAAACAATAGAGTCTTTATGAATAACATTTATCTGAGCGATACCCGCTTTAGAAAGAAACAAAAGAGTGAGCACGAGGAAACCAAAGAAGTGTTTAGTCATAGGCGGAAAGTAATCCACCAATATACAAAACTTAAAACGTCATTGGAATATAAAAGAAAAAGGCAGTCCGATGGACCGCCTTTAGTTTTACGAGAGGGAAAATATTTTTAGTATGTTACAGTGTAAGTCTTACCACTGGTTGATACTTCGAAAGTAACTTTTGAAGTGTAAGCTTTAATTTCATTCAAGTTGTAGATCAAAGCGAAGTGACCATCTACTTTTTCAGTTTGATCATGCAATACGTTACCTGCAAGATCAGAAATTCTTACGTTCACCATGTCAGTACCTTTGTTGGCAACGCTAACAATAAACTTGTTATCAAAACCAGCAAGTTTAGAAACACTGATTATGCTTTCAACTTTATTAAGACGGTAGCTAACTTGTTCAACTTGCTTACCAGCTTTATCTTCTAAAACGATAGTATATTCACCTTCTGCTAACTGGCTGAAGTTATAAGGACGGATGAATGAAGAAACACCTGTCATCACTTCTGAAAATACTACATCATTGGTTGCATTCAAGATTGATAATTTTACTTTACCAGCTTCAGCTCCTTTATAACATACTTTGTAAACGCCAGATGCTGCATTTGGAATAACAGCCATTGTAGCTGGTGACTCAGCAAATAATGAAGTGCTGAATGATACGAGAGCGAAGATAATAACGTTAACTGTTTTCATGTTTTTGTTTTGTTTATCGTGAAATGTTTTGTTGTTGTTTTGTGATGCAAATGTCACACCTTCTGCCGATCTAACTTTTTCGAAGATGCCAGTGCTACGATGCACGTAATAAATGTCATCATCGTTCAGAATAAGGATAATATTCTCCTGCAATGGTCTGCTTGCAGTCTATCGTTGGGTTTACTATACGAACGCCCATAAGAAAGTGTCTGTTTCTATTGACATCAAAATATTCTATGGATTACTCTATTTTAATTTCCTGAAAAAGTGACAATTCAAACGATATAAGGGGTTTTTAAAGAATCAGAGACAATAAAAAAACCTCCAGATGGAGGTTTAAATGTGATGGATTTGTAAGACTTTATGTGATTTTCGTCTATTTCATACTGAACTAGATTCGGGCCTGATAGGTGTAGAGTTCAAAATAGCGTCCTTTATTTGCAATCAACTCGTCATGTTTGCCTCGCTCTGCTATGTTACCGCCTTCCACTACAAGAATCTGATCAGCCTGACGGATGGTACTCAAACGGTGAGCAATAACAAAGGTGGTTCTTCCTTTCATTAAGCTGCGCAAGCTCTCCTGAATAAATGATTCACTTTCTGTATCCAGGTTTGATGTCGCCTCATCTAATATAAGAATGCGTGGGTTGGCCAGAATGGCACGGGCAATAGCCACGCGTTGACGTTGTCCACCCGAAAGTTTAACACCTCGCTCACCTATCACGGTATTCAAACCAAGCTCGAAGCGATCGGTAAACTCATTTACGTGAGCCGCCTTTACTGCTTCCAGCAATTGATCTTCAGAAGAATCAGGACGTGGATATAAAATATTCTCACGAATGGTTCCTTCAAAAAGAAAATCATCTTGTAACACGACACCCAGGTTGCTACGATAGCTATTCAATGAAACCGTACTTAAATCAATACCATCAATAGTTATGACACCACTTTGAGGGTTGAGAAAAGAAGCTGCTAAACCGGCTATGGTTGTCTTGCCTGAACCTGATGTACCAACAAGCGCGGTTACAGATCCTGAGGGCGCATCAAAATTTATATTGCGAACAACTTCTTTACCTTCTTCATACGCGAAAGAAACATTATTGAATTTTATATTTCCTTTCATGTCTTCAATCTTAACCGTACGCACAGTTCCATCATCTTCAACGGACATATTCATGAGTTCCTCTGTGCGATCAAGACCTGCAAAGGCTTCCGTTAGCTGACTCCCAATGTTACTCATCTGCACAATGGGTGCTATCATAAACACCATGAACATGGTAAACTGAAGAAATTCACCTGATGTTAATTTAAAATAACCACTCAACGCCATGATACCAACGCTGGCAAGGCCTACCAAAAAAGCGCCTGAGCTGGTAACAAAACTGGTTGATGTAAGACTCTTCTTTACATTTTGAAAAAGGTTATCAACACCTTTCTCAAAAATTCTGATCTCCTGGTTCTCAGCATTAAATCCTTTTATAACACGAATACCATTAAGTGTTTCCGTTAATCTTCCGGTTACATCAGCTGTGATCTTGCCTCGCTCTCTGAAAATTGGTCGGATGTAGCTAAATGCTTTCATGGTAACAAAACCAAAAATTGACATTGGCAAAAGAATAAACAATGTCATTAGTGGACTGATGTTGATTAGAAAGAAAACAGATATGACAGCTGTTAAAATCCCTCCAACCAGTTGAATCAATCCGGTGCCTACCAGATTTCGTACGCCTTCAACATCGTTCATAATTCGTGATACCAATGCGCCGGATTTCTGATTGTCAAAAAAACGTATTGGTAATCGAAGCAGATGTTTTTGCACCTGTGAGCGTAAAATAGAAATCAGATGCTGCGCTTCAACACTGAGTATCTTTGTCAACACAAATGATGTGATAGCCTGGATGGTGATGGCTATGGTTACAAATGTCAATAATCTTGGAAGCTGCGACAGATCATGCTTGTCCAGAATATCATCGATGAAAGGTTTTGTAGCCCAGGGCGGAACTAGCCCGGCGGCTCGACTTATTATAATGAGAATTAATCCAACAAAAAGAAGCTTCCTTCTTGGCCATACAATGGTTTTAAAAACCTTGGCCATACTTATTTTAGACTTTGCCATAAATTACGTGTAGAGAATTTTCAATATGCAACTATTAGTTAAACACTATCGCCCCTAAACAGTGACGTATTGAAATAGTTTTTAGTCTATTAAATAGTCGATAGTCTATGGTCCATAGTCAATGGTTCTTTGTCATTAGTAATGACTATTGACCATGGACCATCGACTGTGGACTGATAACCAATTACCACTTTATCGTCTTATCAATAAAAGCAATCAGTTCTTCTGCCATTTTAGCATTGTCTTCTTTGAGAGGATGTCCTGCTTTCCCCATAAAAGGAAAAAAGTGAGTATAGATTTTTTTGTCCTTCAACTCATCGACAGCCTGTTGAACGTAGCCTGGCCAGACAGAGCCTTCACGCGTTGCGTCCATAGAACCTAAAGCACAAATGATATGAGCATCAGGATAAACACCACGTACTTTTGTTACAAATGATTTATACGCTGCAACGATTTGAGCTTTATTGGGAGCTTTGTCACCAAACCTTTGCTTAAATGAAGGGTGCTCAGGTTTCTCTACCAGCCATGAATCATTCTGAAACAAATTGATAACAACAATTTGTGGCGTAACTTTTTTGAAATCCCATTTGCTCAGTGAATCATTAGGATCAAGCCTGTCGTAAAGCTCTGGCATGATGAGGGGAAACCAGCTTACCAAAATACCAATGCCAGACTTAACAGTGTAATATGCATCAGCATGATAATGACGCGCGGTAAGTGCAGCGTAAGTGTAATAGTTATTGGTAAAGATACTGTCAGACCGATCGGCTCCTGTATAATCTTCAATGGCATAACCAGCGGTGATGGAGTTTCCGAAAAATTCTATGACGCGCGTGTTTGCAGGAGGAAGCGCAGCCATCTCGCCTGTTACTTCTAAACCATAAAACCATGTTTTACCAGTAGCCCATTCATTGCGTTTTACTAACTCAACAGTGTGCTCACCTGGCGACAATCCGGCAGCGAGTGTATAGTATTTCTTTACGGTATCTAATTTTATATAACGG
Organism: Cyclobacteriaceae bacterium; assembly: GCA_035493595.1. Classification (GTDB taxonomy): domain Bacteria; phylum Bacteroidota; class Bacteroidia; order Cytophagales; family Cyclobacteriaceae; genus DATCRE01. The sequence goes on from DATJHZ010000039.1 coordinate 28,378, forward strand.
AGACTATCACCATCAATAACAATATTAAAATAATTTTCGCCACGCTCATCGCGCAATAACGCTTTCAGTTCTTTACCAGTAAAACGCGCTGTGACATTAGTGCCAGACCAGTAAAGAGTAACAGAATCACCCTCTTGCTTTACCCGACCAGTGATTCGTATAAATTCACTCTGAGGTGTAATGGTTTTAGTAACAAGCTCTGGTTTTGTACAAGCCCATGCAAGACTGACAAAGATGAATGATAATATTTTACGCATTTTAAATT
>DATJHZ010000040.1:0-3567 GCA_035493595.1 Cyclobacteriaceae bacterium
AATTAAACGATCAGCACGAGTTAATGCATTCTTGTAGATGGGTGCAAGTTCTTTTATTATGGAGCAATCGCCTTTGGCTAGTGCGCTGCCAAGTTTTTCGGAGTTGGCGAGAAAAATATTGAGCTCGTCCTGATTGAAATAGCGTGCCTGCGGATCTACAAGCAAAAACAATTGTTCTACAACCTTTGCACCGAATTTCTCATCCCAAACCTGAGGCTTTACATGTTGAGCATCGAGAAGCTGTTTAAACTGGACAACCTTTTGACAAGGAAAATCAGATTGGGCAAATCCGACGAGAGGGCCCAAGAGAAACAAGAGAAAAAGCCTGTACAACATGACAAGCGCAAATATAAAAGAATATCTAAATGCTATAATGTTAACTTCCAGCAATTTGAATCTGAGAATTAAATTTGAGTCTGTAGGAACTAAAAAGGCAAAAATTATTGCTTTCTTAACTTGATCTCCTCAAAAGTTAAAATTTGTTGGTCGCTTTTTTACATAGGGCTCGTTTCAATTTAATACCTTTGCCGGTCTGAGAAAATTTGATTTTATACGTAACGAAGCAATCCTGACGCGAAAATAAGCTGATGTTTTCTTCGCGAGACTATCCGCCATAATGAACCATTCTTTTATAATGATTAAAGTCCCCTTCGCGTTTTACCTAATAGTATTCTTATTCCTTCCATTTTCAAGTATCAGCCAACAGCAAATAAAAACAGATAAGATACCTGCATGGATTGAGGTTATAGATTATGATAAGGAGGTTTCAGACACAATTCATGCTGGCGGATCGTACGATTTGCTAACTGAAAGACAATATAATGTGCACCTGAAGGAGTCTTATTTCAGAACATCCATCAAAGTTCTGACTGAACAAGGGCTTGAATCTTCTTCGTACATCAGAGTTAATTATGATCCTGCATACCAAAGCTTGGTATTTCATAGCGTAAGCGTAATACGAGGTGAGCAAGTAATTAATAAACTTGTTAAGAATCGTTTTGAAGTTCTCCGCAGAGAAGAAAACCTAGAACGATCGGTCTACGATAAAAGTCTTGATGCCGTTATGAATCTGGATGATATTCAGGTAGGTGATATTATTGAATATGCATACAGTATAAAAGGTTACAATCCGGTTTTTAACGACAAATTTTTTAAGACAATTTATTTCAATTACAGTGTACCTGTCGGAAAACTTTTTACCAAAATAATTTCTCCAACTGAAAGACCTTTGTACTTCAAATCATTCAATAATGCTAAGGAGCCAATTAAGGAACAAAACAAAAATCTCACGACATATACATGGAATAGGGATAAAATTTCGGCATTGTTGACAGAAGATAAAATCCCAAATTGGTTTGACCCTTATGACAATATTGAGGTTACTGAATACGATTCATGGAATAGCGTTTGCGCCTGGGCAGTGCCCTTGTATTCAACAAAATCAGTTTCTTCAACTGCCATCGATAAGAAAATTGAAGAAATAAAGAATAGCAACAATACTATCGAAAAACAGATTAATGCATGTATCCAATTTGTTCAGGATGAAATTCGGTACCTGGCTTTCTCGGGTGGTATTCAAGGATACAAACCACATAGTCCTGCATTAGTTTTCAACCAACGTTTTGGTGACTGTAAAGATAAGTCTCTCTTATTGTCCTTTATGTTGCAGAAACTTGGTGTAAAAAGTTATCCGGCCCTTGTTAATACAAACATGGGGAAAAGTCTGACACAAAGTTTGCCATCTCCAGTATTGTTCGATCATTGTATCGTTCAATTCATTCTCCAAGATTCAACACATTGGATTGACCCTACAATAACCTTACAACGAGGAACAATTAAATCTAAATCAATTCCAAGTTATTATAACGCTCTCGTAATTTCTGATAAAAAAGAAACGCTTGTAACTATAACACCTGATGCCAATAGGGCTAACATACTGGTTCAAGAAGATTTCACACTCGAGTCAGTGGGGGGCTCTGCCAGATTGAATGTAGAAACTAAGTACTTTGGAAGTGAGGCCAACTACATGCGTAGCAATTGGAAATCAAGTAGTGCTGCCGAGACTAAAAAAAACTACACTAATTTTTATGCCAATGATTATCCTGATATTCAAATGGATAAAAACGTTGAATTCATTGACGATGAAGAACACAATGTTTTAACAACGATAGAGAAATACTCCATCAATAAGTTTTGGAAGTTAGATTCCTTAACCAATAAATATTCAGCAGACTTTTACCCTCGTGTACTTGCTAACTATTTAACATCACCAGATACAAAAAAGCGATTAATGCCTTACGTGTTAACTCATCCTGTTTCTATTGATCATCGTATTGTCATTCATTTGCCTGAAGTGTGGAATGTAAATGAAACCTCTAAAGAAATTATATCAAAAGGATTTGAATACACTTCAAAAATTTCATACGATAAAAGTAAAGAGATTACGCTTCACTATACATACAAATCACTTGAGGGCTTTCTTAAAGCTTCGGATGTACAGAGTCACCTTCAAAAAGTTGAAGCTGCATTGGGTGACTTATCTTTTCAAATTACCTATGCAGCCGATACTGGCAAAGCCAGTGAACCAAATATTCCTTTTATAATCATTTCTTTATTTGTTGCCTTTGGAATAGTCGTTATCTTGAAGAAACTATACAAATATGACCCACGGGCTATGGATTATCAATTCGCCTACGATAATTTAGGTGGATGGATGATATTACCATTGCTTGGTTTATTTTTCACACCATTCCGTACACTTTATGAAATTTATGATGGTGAATACTTCAATTACATTAATTGGAGAATCCTTACTGATCCTGGTTTTACATCCTATAACCCCATGCTTGGGCTCATCATTCTTGTTGAATTATTGTATAATATTGTAATTCTTGGTTACTCTATTCTATTAATTATTCTATTACTAAAACAAAGAACAAGTTTTCCTTTGCTTATTTGTTCTTTATACGGCCTCAATCTTACATTTCTCTTATTTGAAAATGCCTGGCTACATATCATAGATCTACCAGAATCATATAAAATTCCGGATCAGGGATTAGACATCGCCAGAACTGTAATCAGTGTTGCTGTTTGGATACCTTTCTTCCTCAAAGCTGATCGTGTAAAAGGTACATTTAGAGAGCGACTATCCTAGCAATTAATACATTCTGCCAAACTTTGTTATTGATGAATGATCTTAGCAGAATCCTTAATAATTAATTGATTCAATGAATCGACTATTTCAATCTCCTTAACAGGCTCAAACTGCATGGCTCGACTGAACATAGCAGGTTTAATATGTTTTATCTTAGCATTTGAACTAATACTCTCCCGCTTATAATGAATTTTAGGTATAACAACTACAGCAGGTTGACGAGGTAATTTTTTAAGTTTGATATGATTGCTATCCATTGCAACAACTCGAGCGTCGGTGTCTTCATACAAACGTGTATACTTAACATCAGTAGCTTTGTTAATACCCGGTATGAGCCAGAAGGCAACTATACCTGCAACGACACATAATAGTATCGCGATTTTTTTAAATGATTTCATATTGTTGAGTTTTTA
>DATJHZ010000041.1:0-14412 GCA_035493595.1 Cyclobacteriaceae bacterium
AATTAAACGATCAGCACGAGTTAATGCATTCTTGTAGATGGGTGCAAGTTCTTTTATTATGGAGCAATCGCCTTTGGCTAGTGCGCTGCCAAGTTTTTCGGAGTTGGCGAGAAAAATATTGAGCTCGTCCTGATTGAAATAACGTGCCTGCGGATCTACAAGCAAAAACAATTGTTCTACAACCTTTGCACCGAATTTCTCATCCCAAACTTGTGGCTTTACATGCTGAGCATCGAGGAGCTGTTTAAACTGGACAACCTTTTGACAAGGAAAATCAGATTGGGCAAATCCGACGAGAGGGCCCAAGAGAAATAAGAGAAAAAGCCTGTACAACATGACAAGCGCAAATATAAAAGAATATCTAAATCGTAAATACTCCTTTTACAAGTTCGTTTTCGGATTTGAGCAAATTTGATTGGCCTGGAGTTAAACAATCAGTTTGCAGTTGCTACTCGTGAGCGTCTGCAAACTGATTGGTGAGAAATATGTTAAAGTGATTTACTCTACTGGATCACCTTCGCGGTATCTGCTGAAGTTATTTGATTTAATGTGTCAATCAATTCAATCTCTTTTTCAGTAGTGAATTGCATTGATCTGCTAAACATGGATGGTTTGAGATGCTTTAACTTAGCCGATGAACTTATGGTCTCCTGCTTATAGTGAACTTTAGGTATAACTATAGGATGAAGGATTTTAACACCTGTTCTTTTGCGCTTAACGTGAATACTATCGCCGGGAGATTTCTTGACATCAGTGTCTTCATACAAACGTGTATACTTAACATCAGTAGCTTTGTTAATACCCGGTATGAGCCAGAAGGCAACTATACCTGCAACGACACATAATAGTATCGCGATTTTTTTAAATGATTTCATATTGTTGAGTTTTTAGTTTGTGAGAAATTTTATAGTTCATGAAAAAGATGATCACTTCGGCCATCAATAAATTGCCAGAAAGTCCAAGCCATTGTGAGATGACATAGTTATCCTGATAAGGAACTTTCCAGAGGAAGAAAAGAATATGAAATATTCTAAATGATAACACCACCGTAGCAGTGGCGTACGATCGAATCATGTATTGAACATGATTTATTTTGTTGCCGTTTTGAATGGCCTGATAGCCCTGGTAGGTGAACGAAGCCAGAAGCAAGCCCTGTAACATAAATCCTACCTGCGTTATCAATCCACCCTTGGCATAGAGTGCCAGGTACATACCTGTAGGACAAACAAATATTAAAGTAATCCAAACATAAAGCTGACCTAATGAACGATGAAGGCTTAATCCCTTCTTGAAAAATCTTCGACTGAAAAGATAGATGGGTGTTAACAAACAAATTACACCTGTTGGCAGATGTACATAAAATGCAATGTTCCAGAAAAGATCTTTACGGGCAACAATCTTTTCTGGCAAGATGCCATATTCACCACCATGCGTAAAGTATAACATGGCATTATGAGCCAGCAGCAATGAGAAGAAAATAACCGGTACCCAGAAAACAATGGCCAGTACTATGGAGATGATTCTTTCAGGTTTCATATCCGAATGTACGAGCCTAACCAGAACGTAAGTAGTGAGGCTTCGTGAGAGCCGGTCTTCACTTAGTGAATCACTCTGTTAGGTGAGTAAAGATTCATAGCACCTTATACTTGAATGCTTTCAAGGGCCGCCAAAAATCCTTACTTTAGACTGATCTCCTTTGACATGCTAAACTTTCTTTTCTCCATTGGCATCTTCGAGTGCCTCTTTCTGGCTACACTTCTGATCTTTAAAAAGAATCGTATTCTTGCTGATTACATTCTGGCTACGGCCTTACTTCTCATCGGCATTAATATCTTTTTCAGTTACCTGGAAAGTTTTAATCACGATCATGACTTTGCTTACTCATGGATGATTAATATCTCATCGCCATTGGTGATGCTTCATGGTCCGTTGCTTTTCTTTTACTGCCTGTCTTTAACTAAACCGCAATTTCATTTTAAGCCACTGCATGTCTTGCATCTGTTGCCTTATGTCATTCTGATCACATATCACTATCTCGCCTTTTACAGACATGATGCTGCCTATAAAGTTGAGCTTGCCAGAAGTGAGTCATTTGCCTCTACTTTCATCTATAATTTCCTGCTGGTATTCATGATCATTGTCATTTTTTCGTACATGATCTCGTGCATTACACTCATCCGTAGACATGAGAAGAGAATCATGAATATATTCTCCACTATAGACAACGTTGATCTGACCTGGCTTAAGATGGTATTCTTTGGTGCTATTCTCACGTACATGATTACCTACACCGTTATTATCTCAAATGAGTTTTATCATTTCACCACCTTCAAAACGTCAGAAGCTATCGGCTACTGCCTGGCCACCATTCTTATATTGATACTTGGGTTCTATGGAATACGCCAAACTCAGATTTTTACTTCTTATAACTATACAAACTCCGATGGAGTTGAAGATGTAGAGATCAGCAGTCCGGTAAATGCACAGACTGAAAATGAAAATGTATCCAGAATCAGAAATGTTATGATGGATAACAAGCCTTATCTTGATGCCGACCTGACGCTCAAAAAACTGGCGGAACTTGCCAGGATGCCTGAAACAGAACTTTCATATCTGTTAAATAAAGAATTCAACAAGAACTTCTTCGATTTTGTAAACACCTATCGAATTGAAGAATTTAAAAGTGAATTACCCAAGCCTGAAAACAGAAACCTGACCATGTTAGGAATCGCCATGAGTTGCGGTTTTAATTCAAAGGCTACTTTCAACAGGGTTTTTAAAAAGTATACTCAGCTCACACCCAAGGCCTACAAAGAGAAAACAGTAAAGTGAGACCTCTTTCATGGTAAGATGATACCTCTTCCTCTTCTTAAAAATCACATTTCGGCGTAGCAAGCTCTTTATTTGTTACTGAAAGCTATCGCTATCAAAGATGGCTTAAACCCATTTATTCAAACTAACCCATGCATTATGAACAATTACGTATGCGCACTATTCTTATTTACAACCATGCGCTTCTGCAGCTCAGACACAGAGTGTAAAGAACCTACAAGTGTTACACTCACCGAAAAATGGTCGACAGAGGCAGTCATGAAAACACCGGAGTCTGCTCTCTATGATGAAAGTCGACGAGTGATTTTCGTGTCGAATGTTAATGGCTTTAATAACGATCAGCACGATGGTGATGGTTTCATTTCAAAACTAAAACCTAACGGCACAGTTGATAACCTGGATTGGGTTACTGGTCTGAATGATCCAAAAGGCCTCGCTATCTGGAAGAGCAAACTTTATGTAGCCGATATCGATCACCTTGTAGAAATAAATATTAACAACGGCACTATAGTAAATAGCTATCCAATATCGGGAGCTGTCTTTTTAAATGATGTAACGGTTGATTCAAAAGGTACTGTATATGTTTCTGACACGGGAGGAAATAAGATCTATCAATTAAAAGGAAATACAATTTCTGTATTTGATGAAGATGAAAACGTGAGTGGACCTAACGGATTAATGGCAGAATCTGAAACATTGATTATGGCCTCTGCCGCAACAGGCAACATCGGGCTCATTGATTACCAAACTAAAGCCTATACCAACTGGACTTCGGGGATTGCCAACGCCGACGGAATTGCTAAAGACAGATTTAAAAACTATTTCATCTCGAACTGGCAGGGTGAAGTCTATTATGTATTCACCAATGGAAATACCCTCAAGCTTCTTGACACAAAAGATGCTGGCATTAACTCAGCCGACGTAAGCATGATGCCAAAAGAGAATATCCTGTTAGTACCAACCTTCTTCAATAACCGAATTGTAGCCTATCAGGCCACATACGAATAACGCAAAACAAAACCAGATTAAACCAAACCAGGTCCGGCGCTCAGTTCTTTAGAACGAAAGCGTCGGGCTTTTTTATTCCATTCATACCTCGCTTAAAAACACCTTTATAATCTTATTATATAGTTTGCATATTATATGTACACATATTATATTTGTGCATACTTTAAAACAAACCAATTATGTGGACAAAATCACACTCCATTGTTACCCGTGAGGTAACGAAAGAACAGTTATGGAAACTTTTCGCCAATGTTAACGCCTGGGCTACCTGGGACGAAGGTGTTGAGTCGGCCAAAATGGAAGGAAAGTTTGAAAAGGGAAACCACTTCATTCTACGGCCAAAAGGCGGACCAACCGTAAAGATCAAACTCATCGAAACAACAGAAAACAAATCGTTTACCGACATGACTACTTTTCCATTGGCAAAGATGTATGGCGAACATGTTTTTGAAGAAACACCAGAGGGATTGCGCATAACCACAGCAATGAAAGTTGAAGGCATTCTTGGTTTTTTCTGGAGAAAGGTTGTTGCCCAACCAATTGTTGATGCCTTACCAAAAGAAATGATTGCTCAAGTAAAATACGCCAGCAAACTATGAAAACTAAAGAACGATATTGGATTGTAGTGGTCTCTAAAGATCACACCATGCGTGGCGTGTCAGGTGGATTTATGCAAGCCTGTCATGGTAAACAAGCACCATTAAAAAGAATGAGTGAAAATGACTGGGTGATTTTCTATTCGCCAAAAATTTCCATGGGTGGGGAAGAGAAGTGTCAGTCCTTTACTGCTATCGGGCAGGCTTCTGATACAGATGTCTATCAATATCAAATGACTAAAGATTTTATTCCTTTCAGAAGAAATGTAAAGTTCTATGATTGCAAACAAATCTCTATTTTGCCATTAATTGAGAAGCTTGATTTTATCAGGGATAAACAACGATGGGGTTTTCAGTTTCGGTTTGGCTTCTTTGAGATCAAAGAACACGATTTTAATCTGATTGCTTCCACTATGTTACCCGACGCGAAATCAGGAAAACTAAAACAGGCAAAAAGAATGAGTTTGAATAAAACTCTTTTTGATACTGACGTAGAAACTTGTTCTATTCAACCATGAAACCAGAAGACAAAGCATTTAGTGTAGAAACTCCGGAAGATAGTCCTGGGTTTCTACTTTGGCAGGTAACGAACCTATGGCAGCGGGAATTGAAAAAGGCACTTGAAAAGCTTGATCTCACGCACGCTCAATTTGTTCTGCTTGCAAGCACGTTATGGCTTTCACAACATCAGGAAGATGTTACCCAGGTCATATTGTCATCTCACACCAAGATCGATCCTATGACAACATCAACTGTACTGCGTACACTTCAGAAAAAAGGATTGCTGAGCCGTCAGGAGCATTCCACCGATACGCGCGCCAAAACAGTTGTACTCACGGCCAACGGACAAAAAATTGCAAAGCAGGCCGTGAAGCTTGTTGAAAAATTTGATGGTGATTTCTTCAGCCCACTTGGCGATAAGGTTAAAGATTTTAACAAGAAAATCATTTCGCTTTTACAGCAGACAGAAAAATCATAACAAAAGAAGAACAACTTCTTGTAACAGGTTTGGCTTTCTGAAAAAATAGGGATCTTTACCTCCCATGAAAAAGCCAGGCAAAAAGCAGTCGATCGCAATAGTAATTATCGCTTTACTGGTTGCTTATTATTTTTGCTTACCAAAAACACTTTTCGACGATCCTTATTCAACAGTATTAGAAGATAAAAACGGTGAGCTTCTTAGTGCTACCATCGCTGCCGATGGGCAATGGCGTTTTCCTCAAATGCAATCCGTACCTGATAAGTTTTCAAAAGCAATTATTGCCTTTGAAGATAAGCGATTCAACTATCACCCAGGCGTTGATCCTTTATCGTTTGGTCGCGCTATTGTTCAGAATATTAAATCCGGCAAAACCGTTAGTGGTGGCAGTACTATTACTATGCAGACCATTCGTCTTTCACGGAAAGAGTCAAGAACAATATTTGAAAAACTGATTGAAGTAATGCTGGCAACACGCCTGGAGTTTCGATATAGCAAAGAAGAAATTTTATCACTGTATGCGTCGCATGCACCTTTCGGTGGAAATGTTGTTGGCATCGAAGCCGCCTGCTGGCGATATTTTGGCAGAGGAGCTGAAGATCTTTCCTGGGGTGAGGCTGCGTTACTGGCCGTCTTACCCAACTCACCATCCTTAATACATCCAGGTAAAAATCGTGATCAGCTTAAAGCAAAGCGAAATCGTCTGCTCGACAAATTGAAAGCACTTGGTTATATAGACGATTTTACATTATCACTTTCTAAAGAAGAACCCGTACCCGAAGAGCCAAGTCCGTTACCGCATTATGCAAGTCACATGCTCTCGCGTATGAAAAATGATGGCTTCTCGCAGCAAAAGATAAAATCAACTATTGAATTACATCTTCAACAACGTGTAGAAGAAATATTGAACGATCATCATCAAAGACTCAGTGCTAACCAGGTTAACAACGCAGCCGCCCTTGTGCTTGATGTTGAATCAGGAAATGTGCTGGCTTATGTTGGCAACGTAAAAAATCAACAAGGTAATCATAGTGATGACGTTGATGTAATTGCAGCTCCGCGCAGTACCGGAAGTATTCTCAAACCATTTTTATATGCTGCTTTATTAGACGAGGGAAAGATGTTACCCAAAACACTCATGCCCGATATACCTACTGTTATCAGTGGCTTCTCTCCAAAAAACTTTTCAAAGCAATATGATGGCGCTGTTCATGCAGACAAGGCCCTGATCCGTTCACTCAATGTACCGGCTGTCTATATGCTTCAGGATTTTCGTTATGAAAAATTTCACACCCTGTTAACTAACATGGGCATGACCACACTAGACGAGCCTGCTGATCATTATGGGTTGACATTGATATTGGGTGGTGCTGAAGGAAACTTATGGGACATCACGGGCATGTATGCATCCATGTCCAGAACCTTAAATCATTTCTTTCAACACCCGGGCAAAAACAAATATGATATCAATGACATCCACAGTCCGGTTTACAATGCAAGCAATTTGTCATCAACCAAAAGCGTAAATGGCGAATTAACAGAAACATCATTTCTAAGTTCGGCCTCCATCTATCTTACGTTTAATGCACTGAAAGAACTTTACAGGCCAGGCGAAGAATCTGGCTGGCGTTATTTCAACAGTTCAAAAAAAATTGCCTGGAAAACGGGTACCAGTTTTGGCTTTCGTGATGGCTGGGCAATTGGTGTTACACCAAAGTATGCCGTTGGTATTTGGGTTGGCAATGCCGATGGTGAAGGTAGGCCTGGCTTAACGGGCACTGATGCAGCCGCGCCAATCATGTTTGATATCTTTTCTCAACTACCAGACAATAGCTGGTTCCAAACTCCACTCGTCGAGATGAGCAAGGCAAATGTTTGTTCACTAAGTGGACATCGGGCCACAGAACTTTGTGAGACAATTGATACCATGCTCATACCCAAGGTTGGATTGGAAACCAAAGCATGTCCATATCATCAAAAGGTTCATCTTTCAAAAGACAAAAGATTCAGAGTAAACAGCGCATGCGCTGATATGCAGAACATCATTAATGTTAACTGGTTTGTGTTACCTCCTATTCAGGAATATTATTTCAAGCCACAGAATTTATCGTACAAATCCTTGCCTCCCTTTAAAGAGAACTGCACTATCTCATCACTCTTTGCCAGCATGGAATTGGTTTATCCTAAGCCTAATGCTCGTCTTTTTATCCCACGTAATCTGGACGGTAAGGTAGAAAGTACTGTCTTTGAACTGGCCCACAGAAACCCTAAAATATATGTCTATTGGCATCTGGATGGTGACTATATAGGTCGCACCAAAGGAACTCACTCTATGGCGATTAACACCTCGGAAGGCAATCATAAAATAACCCTGGTGGACGATAATGGGGAGACTTTGGAACGATCTTTTAGGGTCATTTCAAAGATGTAATTCATTGATTTTTTGGTCATTAATTGCATTTAGTTAATTCTTTACTATATTCGTATTGATTTTTTAAGCTTGTTTCATAAAATACTTGCCATGAAGCCCAAATTTTTTGCACTGGTAGGCTTTTTAGTAGCTGTTATTGCTCTTGAGCCGTCTAATGCCCGACCGACCCATGCTGAACAATTCATGTCTGATTCTGATAATAACTTTGTTGTTATTGGAGCCTTCGCTGTTCAGAGTAATGCTGTAAAGTTTACATCGAACGCAAACAAGATGCCGGCCCAGCTTAAAGGAGAAGCTGCTTATAAGTTTAATCCCGAACGCAATCTCTTCTATGTCTATGTATTAGAAACTGCAGACAGAGAAAAGGCTATCAGTGAAGCTAACAGAATTCGCATTGAAACTCCATTCCTCGATACATGGGTATATCAAGGCTCATTTACAAAATCTGATTCAGAAAGCATTTCCAAAGGCGTGGATATCAATCCTGTAACTGAAAACAACATTACAGATGTTAAAACCTCTGATGGAACAGGTTCAGTAAATAATACCATTATCGATTCAAATGAGTTGATGGCCAGCACAAGTACATCATCTTCATCGGAAGAAAGTGTTGCACTTAAGCCAGACGATGCCAATGGAAAAAATTTCTTCTTTAAGCTTTATCGCGCTGTAGATAACGTTGAAGTAGCTGGAGATGTAGATGCTATCGATTCAGATCGCGCCAGAAAAATGGGAACTTATAAAGGGAATATTCCTGTTAGAGTTTCATCTCCATTAAACAAGTCTGGAGAGATCTCACTGGTATGCGAAGTATTTGGTTATCGAAAAGTTCAACGTAATTTTGATTACGGTAATCCTGTAGCAGACGATATCTCATCAGAAGACAATAAAGGCACAGTAGTACCTTTTGAATTAGTGCGATTACAAAAAGGTGATATTGCAGTAATGTACAATGTTTACTTTTTTAAAGATGCAGGAATTATGCGGCCTGAATCACGATATGAAATAAATAGTCTTCTGGAAATGATGAAGGAGAATCCGAAGTATAAAATAAAAATCCACGGTCATACCAACGGCGGTGCTGCTGGTAAAATTATTTCGATTGGAGAAAGTAAAGACTTCTTTTCATTAACTGGTACCGTTGAGAGTATAGGCACTGCTAAAAAACTTTCAAAAGAACGTGCTGATGTCATTAAAAAATACTTGCTTGACAACGGGATTGAAGCAACCCGCATGGAGATTAAAGCATGGGGAGGTAAGAGACCAATACATGATAAACTTAGCAACAGAGCACAGGAGAATGTTCGTGTTGAGATTGAAATATTACAGAATTAACAAGATTACTCGGGCTTTTTTTTTAAATTAGAAGTAAACCCACTTCTGAATATTATGAATACAAAAAATATCGGAGCTCTTATCCTTTGCCTTTTTATGGCACTGTCACCAGGGAAAGAAGCATCTGCTTTCAATAGTGGCAATTATAATAATGTTCAATCCACAAACTACATCGTTGTTATCGGGGCTTTCGCTATAAAACGAAATGCTGAACGTTTCACAAAGCGCGCCATCCAACAAAAATATCAAGCTAAATTTCAATTCAATCCTGATAGAAATTTATATTACGTATTCACACTTACCACAAGTGAAAAAGAAAGTGCTATGAACGAAGCCAAACGACTTCGTGAAGAAACAGCATATACAGATGCATGGGTTTATCAGGGAGCGATAGGTGAAACAACAGATGCTGAAAGAAAGGATATAAATCCTGTTACTGAGCAACCCATGGTACAGATTCCAATCACGGTTGAAGAAACACCTGAACCAGAAAAGAAAGAAGAGCCTGCCGTAACTGAAGAAAAGAAACCAGAACCTCCAGCAACAGAGGCCAAGAAATTCTTTTTCAAATCATACCGATCAACTGATAATAAAGTTGTTAACGCTGAGGTTGATGCTGTTGATGTTGACCGAACAAGAAAAATAGCCACGTATAAGTCAAACGAAATTGTTTATCTCGAGTCGCCCAAAAGCACTTCAGGCAAAGTGACCTTGATAGCGAATATTTTCGGCTACAGAAAAGCACAGGTTGATATTAACTACAACGCTCCTGAAGGTGAAGGAATTACAATTGATAGTGCCCAAGGCGTTGTTGTTCCGTTCGAACTTATTCGTCTTCGTAAAGGAGACATCGTTGTACTTTACAATGTTTTCTTTTTCAAAGATGCGGCAGTAATGATGCCTGAATCAAAATACGAAGTTGATAACCTGCTTGAGATGATGACTGAAAATCCAAAATGCAAAATCAGATTGCATGGTCACACCAATGGAAATGCTACAGGAAAAATCATCTCTATGGGCGAATCTAAGAACTTCTTTTCTCTTACAGGATCTAAAGAAGGATTGGGAAGCGCTAAAGCTCTATCACAAGCACGCGCCACTGTAATTCGTGATTATCTTGTTGACAATGGTATCGACGTCAACCGCATGGAAGTAAAACCATGGGGTGGAAAACGAGCACTCTACGACAAGGAGAGCACCAAAGCCAAAGAGAATGTACGAGTAGAGGTAGAAATTATTGAAGATTAATACCTAGCTCGTCATAGCTTTAAGCACATCATGTTGTGTAATGATGTGAACCTTCTCACTTACATCACGAACCAATACTGCCTTATTATCTTTATTGAGATGAGATGATAGTACATCTAACGTGCTATCAGGCGCAACAAATAGCATTGGCTTATCCATTACGTCACCAACTTGTTTCGTCTGAATCTGTGGATCCATTATAATTTTTTCAAGCAGGCTTGCAGAACTAATGCTGCCAACAAACTGACCTTTTTCTACAACCGGAATCTGGTCTATTCCTTCACGATTCAATAGTCTGATAACCTCAGATACTTTTTCATTTTTTGAAATTGTATACAAGCTATCTTTTCCATTTCTGCTTTCTATAATATCGCGTGCCGTTCCGAAAGTTCTGGTTTCTAAAAATCCATGATCTTTCATCCATTGATCGTTATAAACCTTGGCAAGGTAGCGTGTGCCATGATCAGGTAATAATATCACCATCACATCATCTTTCTTTAGATGCTCCCTGGCGTACTCAAGTGCGCCATGAACAGCTGAACCACTAGACCAGCCTACAAACAATCCTTCTTCGCGTGAAAGTCTGCGCGCCATAATAGCGCCATCCTTGTCAGTTACTTTTATGAAAGTATCGATAACGTTAAAGTCAACGTTCTTCGGAAGGATATCTTCTCCAAAGCCTTCAGTTAAATACGGATAGATTTCACCTTCATCAAAAATGCCTGTCTCTTTATATTTCTTAAAAACTGATCCGTACGTGTCTATACCAACAGCCGTTAACGATGGATGCTGACTCTTTAGATAGTTCGCAGTACCACACATCGATCCACCTGTGCCTACCGTTGCAACGTAGTGTGTTATTTTACCCTCTGTTTGCTTCCAGATTTCAGGACCTGTACTTTCAAAGTGAGCTTTTGCGTTAGACGGATTATCGTATTGATTAGGATAGATAGAATTAGGAATATCCTGATTCAACTTACGCGCAACAGAATAATATGAACGAGGATCATCCGGCGCCACATTGGTTGGACAAACAATAACCTCTGCTCCAACGGCTCTGAGAATATTTATTTTCTCTTGCGATTGCTTGTCTGCCATCGTAAAAATGCACTTATAACCTTTGGCTACGGCAGTTAAAGCAAGACCCATTCCCGTGTTCCCAGATGTACCTTCAATAATAGTTCCGCCTGGTTTTAAAGTGCCTGCCTTTTCAGCATCTTCAATCATCTTCAGCGCCATTCTATCTTTAGTAGAATTTCCAGGATTAAAATATTCTACCTTCGCTAATATCGTTCCTGGAATACCCTTCACCACATTATTCAGTTTCACAATGGGGGTATTTCCGATAGTTTCAATAATGGAATTATAAATCATGGGCACAGCTCAGTTATGGCATAAAGTTACAAAAAACGGGAACATCGAAAATTAAACATCTTCGAATACCAGAATGGTTCCTGGCTGAATTATAGAATTGAATTCGCCAGGGTAGTAAGATTCTTAGACACTTTTATTTGTCTCTTTTCTAACTCTGAGTTATTGATATCAAAACGGAGCGTATTGTTATCGGTTAACACAAAGCTGAAGCCTGCACCCTTTTTAAATAAACCTTCTCGCTCTGTAATAATCATGATTGATTTACCTGCGATTGCCTTCAATAAGTCATCAAGCATACTACTCTTGCCATCCGATAAATAAATTAATTCCTGATTTCCTATATCAGCAATGTCTTCAACCTGATTTACTTTCATTGGCAATCCATTAATCGTTTTAGATCCCATTATCTTTGCCAACTCATCATATACTTTTGATTTACCAACAACGGTAATACGAAACTCACCTGACAGTGAAGGCCACGCAGAGTATTTAGCAATATTCATAACAAACAATGAATACACCTGATGATTAGTTGTTTGAGAGAATCCTTTTGTTACTATCAGAAATAACAAAACGCTAAAGATCAAACCACTTTGTCTATTAATCTTTTTCAAGGGTTCTATTTTTTAAAATTGAATTGATAATAAGCTTTCACAACAAATTCCCGGCTTCGAATGGGTACGGGTGCATAACCACCATTGTATGCCTGAGGGATAGCGGGACGCTGATTAAGAATATCATAAACACCAGCTCCAACAGTAAGACCAGGCACAACGTTTTTGTAATTCAAATATCCATTTACAAGCAAATACGGATTTAACTTATTTGAAGCAGGATCTCCATTGGCATCAATTGTCGTATAGGCGTATCGTTTACCTCCATAAATGAAAGAAGAATTAAATGTTATATTTTTTATTAAATTAACATTTGTATTGAGTGTCACCTTGTTCATCAGCATACCTGCATATTGTCTCGATGTCTGAGGAACTTTATAGGTCTGCAAAGTGGAATCAATTTTTATTGCATTGCTGAAAGAGTAAGTCAGGTTAGCATAGAAAACTTTTTTGCGAATACTGTAAATCACTTCAAAACCACGACTGCCGCTTTTTGTAGCATTGGTATACCATTCAATAAAATCAACTCCTGCCATTCCCCGAGAACCATATGTCAAGATTCTTTTTGTTGTCATACTAAAAACGTTTACCGTAAATAACATCTCTGGTGTAAATTGATAGCCAATCTCTATCTCGGCAACATCTGATTTTTCTGGTTTGATCTTATCAGTGAATATTACATCATTGTTTTGAATGGTTGCCGCCTTATTAATATTTTGAATGGATGGTGCTCTGAATGCCTGACAATACAAAATCTTGAAATGGAAATTCTCAATTTTCTTTGTCAGACCAACGCGAGGAACAAAGGCCGAACCGTAGCGATTGTTTTTTTCGTATCGAAATCCGATGGTAGCATTTACAAGTCTGTGTTTAAGTAAACCCTGGCCGAATATGGCAAAATTTTGCAGTGTTAAAGTTTTGTTGCCATGAAAAGCCGAGCCTTCCAGCAAATCAGTTCCTTTATCTTCAAAGTAGATCCCACCAAAATTCAGATTAATTTTTCTTGAAACATCATAGATCATTTCCAACTGACTATATAATCTCTCTGCTTTAATTTCGAAATAAGATTCTTTCGTTCTTCTATCACCCCATGACCATGGTATTTGATGATAGTATTTTAACTGTGGCACGACAGTAATTTTAGGATTGACCTTCAAACTATATTTTATATCCGCAGAGAAGTTTTTGAAAAAGATATATAGAAACGGATCTGAGGTTTTATAATAATCATACATAGCCCTTGCCGAAAGTCCCTTATAGCGCAATCCAAAATTCAAATTCATTGGATCTGCCATTGTTGTTTTGGCCAAATTTTGTACAGTGCTATCCTTATATAAATCCTGATAATTTTTTTGATCGCTAACAATGCCTTTGCCTCTGAAGAAAGAGGCATCCCATGAAATGTTATCATTCTTTCTGGATACCATCACTCCGCCATTAGTGCGCCCAACGGCATCAGCATGAAATCCTCCTGTACCATATACAGCAACACCGTTTAAACTTTCAGCGGCTTTTGTTTTTATATTGATGACACCGTATTCGGCCGAACCACCGTAGATAGCGGATCCGGGGCCGCGTATAATTTCGATTTGTTCAATGGCATCTACAGGAAATCGGTTACCGATTGCGACAGATTGATAAAGCAGTTCATTAAAGGGCTGGCCATCCATAAGTACCATAACCTTGCCTTCATTCGCCCAGTTTCCTCGCAGACCTATACCTAAAACAAATTGAAGATCCTGACCAACATCAAAGCCAGGAACCAGGCGTAAAATATCTGTGAGATCTCTTGCTCCGGCATTTTGAATTTCTTCGGCTGTAATCAGACTAATAATGCCAGGAGTTTCGCGAGTACTTAAGGCTTTTGATGAAGATACTGTAAGACCTTTATTCAGGTTTTTCTGAAGTTCGCTTTCTTCTGTATATGCAGAAAGATTTAAAAGGGAATCAAGGTCCTGGGTTTTTGCAAACTTTGTGATGAGTATACAAAAGAGA
>DATJHZ010000042.1:0-11932 GCA_035493595.1 Cyclobacteriaceae bacterium
GCTGCTTTCTTATTCAGTTGATCAGATACTGGTGCTATCTCTGGCTGAATGTTTACGACAAAATCCTGGTAGCTTTTAGTGTACTCCTCATTATCAGTATAGCATGTCATTTTGATATATCGCCAGGCCATATCCTCCGAAATTACAGACTCTAACTCGCTGCGATCGTGAAGCCATTTTTTAAGATCTTCCATAGAATTCAGATCCCGGCTCATGAGATTATCAAAATAGGGTTTCAAAACCTGCCATGATGTTACTGTAAATTGTTCGGGTAAAAACTTACGCTCCGGACGCTTCGGGATCACTAACGCTGTTGTCATATTACTTTTTTCTTAGGGCGCTCAAATTATAAAAAGCACAGAAGCTTTCCATAGAAAAACTATTTAACTTCATGTGCGTACAGAGAATTGTCATGATTCTGCATCAGTTTCCAGATTTACAATGGCTTAAGCAACAAGCCGATCAGCGCTTTATAAACCGTAAGGGCGTGGGAGGCAGCTCATTGCCAAATGAAGGATGGCCAACGGTAATTCTGAACACACAAACAAAAAGTACCTACCGGGATAATATCCTTGGTCCGCTGTCATTATTCCTTAACCTTGCTGGCGAAAGTTCTGTGTCCGTAGCGGGTAAATCAGTACGCATTAAAGAGGGTCTATTTTTTCTAAGTAATGCTGATCAACACTACACTCTTGAAGTGGATGAAAAGAAACCTGTAGAAACTTTTAATATTCACTTTGGAGAATACTTTGCTGATCAGATTTTTGAAGCGTTGAAAAATAAAGTAGAAAACTTATTAGACAATACTTTCCAGACGCCACATGTGCCAATGGCCTTTCACAACAGACTTCAATCACAGAATGACTTTCTTAAAAAAATAGTATTAGCGATAAAACAGCACGGTGAAAATGATGCTCTCTTCAGAGAAGAAAAACTTATTGAATTACTAACACATCTTCTTAAACAAGAAAGCGAAATAGTAAAAATGCGGGGCACTATACCTGCAATAAAATCATCTACACGGGAAGAGATCTTACAACGGCTCTTTTATTCAACAGATTATATCTATTCAAATTATCACAAAGCATTATCACTGGAAGAATTGGCTCAGGCATCATGCCTCTCGAAGTTTCATTTTTTGAGACTGTTTAAAATAGCATTTAGAAAAACACCACATCAGTTTGTAACGGAGGTTCGACTGAAGAAAGCGCAGGAACTGTTAAAGCACACCAAACTTACAATACATGAAGTTTCACGTTCTATTGGCTTTGACAATGCCAGCTCTTTTAGCAGGTTGTTTTATAATAGTACAGGGGTCTACCCTACTCACTATCAATCTATCATTTCGTAATACAATTTGCTTTTAGCAATTTTTGTCATCACTGCCATTTCCATCACTGCGTACATTGGTGTAAATTATTATCCAATATGAAAACATCATTGTTACTTCTCGCTCAAGTTGGCTTTATTACCCTTACGCTAATTTGTTATGGCATTGTTCTCTATGAATTGAAGTCTGCTCTAACACTAACATCATTCACTTCAGACAAGCAGAAAAAAATATGGAGATCAGTATTTATCAGCATACTATTCTGGTTGATTGTTAATAGCGTACTAGCCTTAACAGGTTTCATTCAGGACTTCTCAGCAATGCCTCCGCGACTCATTATCGTATTAATTATTCCGTTGCCCGTGATTATCTGGAGTGCATTTTCTAAAGCTGGTAAAGAGATACTGAATGTTATCCCGCCTCAGAATATCATCAGGCTTCAGGTGTTTCGTGTTTTTGTGGAGATCTTGTTGTGGTTATGCTTCATTCAAAATATGCTGCCTGTGCAAATGACATTTGAAGGACGTAATTTTGATATTCTTGCAGGTCTTACAGCGCCCTTCATTGCTTATCTGTGTTTCACAAAACAAACTCTTAGCAAATCAATAGCTATTGCCTGGAACATTGTGAGCTTAGGGCTGCTGATTAACATTGTAACAATTGCCATTCTTTCAGCACCTGTACCGTTTAGAGTTTTTATGAATGAACCTGCCAATACACTTGTAACACATTTCCCTTTTGTATGGCTCCCGGGTTTTCTTGTACCACTGGCATATGGACTTCACTTTCTTTCATTACGACAATTATTAAGCACGAAAACATCTTTACACACTGCTTCCTGATCAATAACCGTTCATCAGGATATATGCCAGTGTATAAAAGCAGATTTCATAGGTATTAAATGTTTAGTAACTTGTGTTCTCTTAACCCAATACATAAAACTATGAAAACCCTGCGTCTCAGCTTACTCCTCGTTGTTGTCTTGCTCGCCTCCTGTAAAAAGGAAAAGACTATCGGCTCCATCGAGCGTATTGATCCTGAATTGAATTCCATTATTGATGAAGATGCAAAAATGGAAATTATTGCTGAAGGATATGAATGGAGTGAAGGTCCGGTGTGGGTTGAGAAATTCAACATGTTGTTGTTCTCTGACGTTCCTAAAAATACTATCTACAAATGGACTGAAGCAAAAGGCGCTGAAGTATATCTTACGCCTTCTGGCTATACCGGCACAATACCTCGTGGTGGTGAACCTGGTTCTAACGGATTGCTTCTTAACAAAGATGGTAAACTGATTCTTTGTCAGCATGGTGACAGACGTGTGGCCATGATGGATGCGCCACTGGATTCACCTCAGGCAAATTTTATAACGCTCATTAATATGTATGATGGTAAAAAGATCAGCAGTCCTAATGATGCAGCATACAGAAGTAATGGCGATTTGTATAACACTGATCCTCCATATGGATTACCTAAACAAGAAAAAGATTCAACAAAAGAAACACCTTACAATGGTGTATACAGAACTGCATCAACAGGCTTTGTAACACTATTAGTAGATTCATTAACAAGACCTAACGGGATTGCTTTTTTACCTGGCGATAAAACTGTATTGGTTGCCAACTCAGACTCTAATAAGGCGATCTGGTATGCATTTGATATCACTGACGAGGACTCTCTTACTAATGCCCGCATATTTCATGATGCCACGGCTGAAGCCAAAACAGAAAAAGGTTTACCCGATGGTTTGAAAGTTGATAAGCAAGGACACGTGTTTGCATCTGGTCCAGGTGGCTTATGGATCTTTAATTCTGAAGGAAAAGTATTAGGCAAACTCAAAATACCTGAAGCCACTGCCAACTGTGCATTAAGTGATGATGAAAAAACTTTATACATCACATCTGATATGTACGTCTTGAGATTGAAGATGAGGAAGTAACTCTTGAAATGTATAGAAATAAAAAAATGTATAGAAATAAAAAAAGGAGTAGCTAATGACTACTCCTTTTTTATGTTGTGCTGCTTTATTTACATTCTCCAATTATCCGATGACTTTTCTCTTTCCACTCACCGATTACCGGGTTAAGTTGATGTACATGTTCTCCTACCCCACATGCCCCTGCAAGAGCATAAGTTACAAGAGTCCTGTTGCGTTTATTAATTTTCTGTGGGAAATAAACCATCGAATCCGTTAGGTATCTGTTCAGTGTAAATTTTTTATTTTTATCTTGTAGATAGAAATTATAAAAAGTACCACTATTTCCTCCAGAGTCATTTATAACTACTATATCATCTCTATCATCAAAGTTTAGATCTGCAACAATTATATCTCCGTAATAATTATCTAAGATTTTTTTGTTAATATTTATCCCGGTAGAATATGACAATACGTTTTTACAGTCTTTAAATACATCCTCATAGTATAAGCGAGAAGTTATGCTCAAACTGTCTAGTTTGTAATGGGTTGCTTTATCTACTATTTGCAATTTTACTATACAAGAGTCATGATATTCTTTAACATCCGAAAAGCGTACAAAAAAAACATTAATATCGAATTCCTTGGATAATCCTCTCTGATAACATTCTATTTTAGAAACAGAATCATACACAATAACATTTGAATCCCTTACTATCGTGTCAGTTTTCATAGTATTCTTACGGACTGATTCCTGCTTAGGTGAACAGCTTGTAACTGCAAAAGTTAATATTATAAGAGTCCATTTCATCTGTGCTTATATCTTATCGCTTCTCACTAATATCTTATTTGCAAACAAATAATCCAAAGGACTTATCAGTTGCATCTATTACAAAGAATGACATACGTTCTTTTATAAAATCCTTAAATGTCCCTTAAAAGAGACCTGGTTGTTTGCAGCAACCATTTTAATTTGGTTAATTCAGAATGACTGTATTTAATCAAGTTATTATATGAATACAAAAAAGATTTCCCTTTGCTTAATCGGCCTTGTTTTATTAACGGCGCTTGTTGCAGACAATGAAACACTGGAACGCATTGGCAGCAGCATGGACAAAATGAAAGAGTCTTCTTTCTACGCTATTCAACAAGATCAATTTAATCTGTTCAGTGGTGGGTATGACGTTGGCTTGTGTAAAAAAATACCAACTGCAGAAAGAGCAGCAGTGGTAACAGCCGTGGGACAGGTAATTAAAAAATATGCCATGAGCACAGCATTCACAGCTGACTATGAAAAGAAAGTAAAAGAAGAGTATAGCAATCGCGAATCAAAACCAAACTTTTCAGATCCACAGTGGCAAGAAAAAATAAAAGAGAAGGAAGGTTCGAGCGCGCAAATGGTAAACATGCTTGATGACAATACTCTTAAAGGCATTTTCGATGGAGCTGTGAGTATGAATAAGATGATCAATGATGCCTTTGAAAGCAATGATCCAAATAAAGTTGCTGCTTTTTCAGGTGCTGGTTTAACAGCTGAAGAATCTAAAGCCAATACGAAGGAGCTAAATGCACTTGAAGTATTATTTAAAAGCGACAAGAAAGAATTCAAGAAAGGATTTGCCAATTATATGGCAAAAGCAGAAGTAAAGAACCAATTTAATTCTGAGCTCTCAAGTTATAACAACAGCATTAGCGAGATGAACAAGAAACTGGCATTGAATAAAAATGATCAGCTTAAAAAAATACTCAAGAGCTTTTTAGACGCAAGTGCAGACATTGATTTCAACGCCAAATTATTACCACCCGACAAGTATGGCATTCAGAAATTCGCCAATGCTGATTATGAATCTAAATCAAGCGACTGGAAGGCATATTACCGCGTTGGAAAAGCCCCTGTAGAAGCTGCCAGATCTTTTGCGAAACAGTGGCTTTCGGAACTTCATTAAAACAAAAGAGCACCACTTGTTTCTTCAAGTGGTGCTCCAGATATTGAATTAATGAGACTTAATTTCTTGATTAAACAAGTCCTGGTACATCAACCAGTTCATTTACATCTTCAGTGTAATTAACACCGTCTACTTTAAAACCAAACAGGTTATAGAAGTCACTCTTATAACCTTCAAGATCTCCAATACCAGCTAATGATTCCGTTGTTGCTTCTTTCCAAAGGGCGGCAACACTGGCCTGAACATCTTCACGCATTTCCCAATCGTCGATGCGTATTCTGCCTTTCTCATCTACAGGAACTGCACCATTTGAAAATAATCTCGCGCTGAATAATCGTTGAATCTGCTCGATGCAACCTTCGTGTATGCCTTCCTTCTTCATGATCTTGTAAAGAAGTGATATGTACAATGGAATCACAGGAATAGCAGAGCTGGCCTGTGTAACCAATGCTTTATTTACAGATACATACGCCTTACCTCCAATATCTTTTAGCTTATCAGTAATGGTAAAGGCAGTAGCCTCTAAGTGATCTTTCGCACGGCCTATTGTTCCTTTACGGTAAACAGCTTCTGTCAACGCAGGGCCTATGTAAGAATAAGCAACGGTAATGGCTTTTGGTGCTAACAAGTTTTCTTTCTTCAATGCATCCAACCACATCGTCCAATCTTCTCCACCCATTACGGCTACAGTATTTTCAATTTCCTCTGGCGTGCAGGGTTCAATGGCTATTTCAGAAACAACACCGGTATGAAAATCAACTGTCTTATTTCTAAAGGGAGCTCCAATAGGTTTCAACACCGATCTATAGGTAACGCCGTTGTTAGGGTTAGTACGTACAGGCGATGCAAGGCTATAAATTATTAAATCAATCTGTCCCAGATCAGCCTTAATAAGGTCGATGGTCTTTTGTTTTATCTCATTTGAAAAAGCATCGCCGTTAATGCTTTTCGCATATAAGCCAGCTTCGTGAGCTTTCTTTTCAAAAGCCGCTGTGTTATACCAACCTGGAGATGCTGGCTTACCTGCTGAAGCAGGCTTTTCAAAATAAACGCCAATGGTTGCAGCTTTAGAACCAAAAGCACTGGTAATACGAGAGGC
Source organism: Cyclobacteriaceae bacterium (assembly GCA_035493595.1). Lineage (GTDB taxonomy): Bacteria > Bacteroidota > Bacteroidia > Cytophagales > Cyclobacteriaceae > DATCRE01. Next base: position 6,291 of record DATJHZ010000042.1, read on the forward strand.
AAGTCCAAAACCGGTTGAGGCACCAATGACGAGCACCTTCTTGGGACCATTTATCTCTCCCTTAGACTTGATATAATTAATTTGGTTGATGACGTTCTGTTCGCATCCTTTTGGATGAGCTGTAAGGCAGATAAATCCGCGCATTCTAGGTTCTATAATCATAATTCAAATTTCGGCTAAAATTAACAAAGATTCTCTAAACTGGAACAGCTGGTGTTTACTTACGTGATCTTCATACTTAGATTAGGAAAATAGTGGCCTTGGTTGACTATCCAGGCCTTGAGGAGAGTTTAAATTAACCTTTTCTTAATCCTCTACATATTTTTCGATTCCAACAACAATGACGATGCCCAGGGTATAGGCAACAAAATCCATCCACTGAAAATAATTACCAAAAATAATATTGGCCAGTGGTGAGTGCTGCAATCCGAGAAGTCTTACCAGATGGAAATACTGAAGTATCTCAATGCAATAAGAAAATACAAGAACAATAAGAGCCGCCATCCATACGGGTAAATTCAAAAAGGCTCTTACTCCACAGTACAATAAAATAACAACCAGCAGATCTCCAACGTAGGGACGAATAATGTGGTCATGAATGAAGACGGCAATTATTATTTCCAACAGAAATAGAACAACTGCCCAACTGAGGTATTTAAGATTAAAAGTAAATAGCATTGGCTAAAGATTTCCGTTTAGACACACAATGGACTAGCTAAGTTCAAAATATCCTAATGCCCAAAAAAAGTGTGCGAATGCGAGGGGTATTATTTTTAGTGAATGATAAATCATCCAATCTCAATCACTACATCATCTGTAAGCGGATGCCCCACACAGGTGAGCACATAACCTTCAGCGCGTTCTGATTGAGAGAGACCTTCTTCTTCATCTAACTTAACTTTGCCTGATATGCATTTACCACGACACGCCGTGCACAATCCACTCTGGCAAGAATAAGGAAGATCAATGCCCTGGTCAAGGGCTGTTTCAAGTATGGCTTTGTTGGGTGGAACAACAACTTTATACTCCTGACCATCATACCGGATAGTAACTTCAAATGGTTTTACTTCACCTGCAGAAGATACTGTTTCCTTCTTTTGATCTTTATCAATTGTACCTTGAACAAAGCTTTCTTTAAATATCTTTTCTTTTGGAATATTCCGTTCACCTAATAATGAATCAACATTCTTCATCATTCCCTCCGGACCACACATTAAATAAGTAGTCTTTTCAATGCCCCAGTCAGGTATACGCTCAACAAGCTTAGCCAGCATATCGTGATTCAATAAACCTGAATAACCCTGCCAGTTCATGGGAGCGTTGTCCAATACATGGATAACATGAAACCTTCCTTCGTATGTTGTTTGAAGTTTATCAAACGCATCTTTAAAAATGATACTGTCAATATCGCGATTGCAATAGATGAGTGAAATTACGCTGTCGGGTTCTTGTGTAAGAATACTCTTGATGATGGACATCATTGGGGTAATGCCAGAACCACCGGCAAACATAATGAGATGGCGCTTGCCTTCTTTTTTATACTCTGTCGTGAATTGGCCCATGGGCTCCATCACTTTAACCACAGAGCCTGATTTTAAGTTATCAGGCAACCAGTTCGACATTAAACCATTGTCAACTCGCTTTACGGTTACGGCTAGTTCTGCGTCAACAAAGGGTGAAGTACAAAGCGAATATGCACGACGTACCTCTTTGCCCTGCACAGGCACAATAAGCGTTAAGAATTGCCCTGATTTATACTCGATCTTCTTTGCAGGCTGTTCAAAATAAATTGAAATGGCTTCTTTAGTTTCATTAACAATATTCTTAACCTTCAGATCGTAATAGTGCGGTCCGCTGTTTTGAGGGGTTTCCTCTTTCTTATCACCTTTCTTAAAAAAACTAAACGCCATTTTATACTAATTTATGGGCTCCAATTTACGACTAATCCTTATAATATACAGCGTTAGAGATTTAACCAGTATGTTAATTTCAATACCAGCGCTCTGTTCTTGCTAACCAGTTGCTCTGGAAAGTAATTTTCAGTATAGACCACAAAGAAATCTGAGGCTGGTTTAAATCGCCACTGAAAGCGTGCATTCAGATTTGTGTTATCATCCCTGTCATTATACTGAACAAATGTGGTTAGAAATAGTTTATCTGTAAACGTGAGATCAAGCCGAGGGCTGATCAATAAAAAACGGGCACTGCCATAGCCCTCAGGAAGAAGGATTGCATTGTAATCAAATTTTACAGAGATACTTCCAAAGGGCTGGTAGCGGTAATTTAATTCACCATTAGCATTGTAAAGATTCCCGTTGTAGAATCCTCCGAGAGAAGAACCAAGTTTATAGTTAAAAACCTTGCGCTGATCTGAGCTGTAATTGATGGAGAAATTATCCCATGAAAAAGGCATGCCTGCTAATAATGTTGAATCACCTTTAGGATCTATGGGATTAAAATCTTCCGTAAGTTTTTGAAACGTATTGTTTGCTCTGAAATAAATCCTTGACGTGTTCGAAAAATTAATAAAATAATCCAGTGAATAGATCTTATCCGTTATCGTTCCATCTGGAGTATTGGTATAATTTACTTCGAAGCCTGGTCCCATCAGATTTACCTTTCCTTTCTTTGGATATAGCTTCCACTCCACCCGACCAAAGCTCGCCAGCAGACCTGGATAGACATCAAGACCAGGAACAAAACCAACATCGGCATGAAAGTTTTTTCCTAATGCCTGCTCAGCAAAATATACTCCTAACCTACGTGTGTTGTAAGCTACGAACACACCACCAGAGTAATTCTTATTTTCCTTGTATGTGTTAAACGAACGGTGATAGTACAACTTGCCAACCCAGCGATTACTTTTTGTATTAAGGTTGAAGTCTGCTCCAATAACAGTATTAGATTTATTCAATTCATACAACGTGTCATTATCTGCCATTATCTTTTCATGCAAAACACTCTTATGATAAAACTTTGTTGAATCATATTCACCAAGCTTTAGTGATTGCTTGTTAACAACTGAAAAGCCAAGGGTGGAGCGGGAAAACACCTGACGTTGTACAACAGCCACAGAATAATTCTGCATAGGCAAGCCAAGTGATTTCTTTTCATCCGTCATTAAGTTCATCGCTCCGATGCGCCAGTTCTTGCCAATCTTACCACTTACTCGTGCGCCATACAGAATGGGCACTTTTCTGATTTTATCAGCCGTATCCCTGGCAAGGCCAATCCTTCTTGAAAAGAAAGCTCTTGAATCAGGAAAGCCAGGCTTTGAAAAAAGATCACTATTCTCCAGAAAAAATTGCCGACGTTCTGGAAAGCCAAACTCGAAACGAGTAAGATTAATTACCTGCCTGTCAACTTCAACATTTGAAAAATCAGGATTGAATGTAAGATCAAGATTAAGCGATGGCGTTAAACCTATCTTGGCATCCATGCCTATGTTATTCATTGATTTAACACCTTCATGATTCTCTTTATCCTGAGAAACAGATCCTGCCATATAGGGAATAACAGAAATATTTGAAGTATGATGTGGCGGCGGTTCCTTCCATTTAAGTTTACCTGAATAGGCAAAGGAAGCCGGTATATATTGAATGGGTGTCGCTATCCAACTGCTTACCTGGTTACGCTTCAGATCATTTCTTAAAAAAGTAATATTCCAATCTGCTTTGTTGAACCTGATACTTTTGAAAGGTATTGCAAGTTCACCCACCCATTTATCTTTATACCGAATTACTTTTGAGTACCATTTATTATCCCAGTTGGCATTAAAACTATCATCACCAGAACCCCCGCTTGACATTAAGCCTTCTTGCTGTACACCAAATGGGGTTACAATAAAATAGAATCCATTCGTGAAGTCATTAAAGGGATCGAAGTACACACCGAAGTTATCGTTAAGGCCCCAATCAAAATCACGTCGTAGTGATTGCATAACATCTGGCTTTTCATCGTCGTAGCAAACTATGCCAACATATAAAAAGTGATCATCAAAGGTGAGTTTTACTTCCGATTGAAAAGTTGGAGGTAATGAGTCAACAGGATAGTTCTGAAAAAAATCTTTGGCCGTCTCTGCCGTAAGCCAGTCGGGATCATCCAGCAATCCATCCAATTTAATAATGGAAGAAGCTTTTTTGATTCCTAACTCTTTTCCTGGCTTATTTTGCGCTTCGAGCCCTTCAGAAGCTCCAAAAAGCCAAGAGACAATCAATAACACTCTCAATCGGTCGGTCATAAAGTGACGCAAAATAACTAAAAGATCAGTATTGGAATTTTCCTTCGCTAAACGTGCATACCGCTTATAATGGTATTTTGTTATTTTTACGGCTTAATAAACAGCACGTGCAACTCAACACATTAAATGCCATCTCCCCTGTTGACGGGAGATATTTTGAAGCCACCCAGGTTCTCTCTCCTTATTTTTCAGAATACGGATTGATTCGTTACAGGGTTCAGGTTGAAATTGAATACCTCATTTCATTATCAGCAACAATCACGGAGCTTGAAGATTTTCCGATTCATCAATTAAGCGAACTACGCAAACTCTATAAGCAATTCTCAGAGGCTGATGCCAAGGAGATAAAAGAGATTGAGAAGATCACAAATCATGATGTAAAGGCTGTTGAATATTTCATCAAGAAGCGATTTGAAATCTTTAAGCTGGACGAGTTCAAGGAGTTCATACACTTTGGACTTACTTCGCAGGATATTAACAACACTGCAATTCCGCTTTCAATAAAAGATTTTCTAACGAGGGATTTTTTTCCTCTTCTGCAGGATTTATTACGTGATATCAATGCACGATCAAAAGAATGGGCTGATGTGCCTATGCTTGCACATACACACGGTCAGCCAGCATCTCCTACCCGATTAGGAAAAGAAATTGCCATCTTCTCAACTCGTGTTGACAAGCAATTAAATTTATTGAAGGCTATTCCCTTCTCTGCTAAATTCGGTGGCGCAACAGGAAACTTTAATGCACATCATGTAGCCTATCCTGAAATTGACTGGCATAAGTTTGCAGATGAATTCTGTCATCATCTTGGTTTATCCAGAAGCTTTCCTACAACACAGATAGAACACTATGATAATCTCGCTGCGCTGTTCGATAATCTGAAGCGCATCAATACTATTCTGATTGACTTCAGCCGTGACGTATGGCAATACATTGCCATGAATTACTTCAAACAAAAAATCAAAGAAGGTGAGATTGGATCATCTGCCATGCCTCACAAAGTAAATCCTATCGACTTTGAAAATGCTGAAGGTAACTTCGGCTTTGCCAACGCTATCTTTGAACATCTCTCTGCTAAACTTCCAATATCTCGCTTACAACGTGACTTAACAGACTCTACGGTGTTAAGGAACATTGGTGTACCGCTCGCTCACACATATATTGCTATCAAGTCATTGCAAAAAGGATTAAGCAAGCTTGAATTAAATAAAGCTGCTATTGATGCTGATCTTGAAAACAATTGGGCCGTTGTAGCTGAAGCTATTCAAACTGTGTTAAGAAAAGAGAATTATCCTAACCCATACGAGGCACTAAAAGCGTTAACACGCAAGAATGAAAAGATCACAAAAGAAAGCATTCATTCATTTATTGATGGTCTTAATGTAAATGAAAAATTAAAGAC
>DATJHZ010000043.1:0-7625 GCA_035493595.1 Cyclobacteriaceae bacterium
AGGAAGTTGCGCTGCTTTAAACGCTTCAATGTCAAGGATAGAAGCGGGAAGCCTTGGGTCATTGCTTTCAAATTCATCTACCAGATTTTGTGTTGGTAAATTATAACTGTTTCCATCGGAATAGATGGGCCCTTCATATCCTCTTATACCATGAAAACCGACAGCAGCAAATCCTTCGAGACAAACGAAGCAACCATAACTACCACCTTCAACACCTACATACTGGATATCAAAAACAGTTTCAGGACTGCTTTCATTCACAACTCTGAACAACGTGCTGAAATCATTAAACAAACTGTAAGGACCATCGGTAATTATTTTATCCAGCGTGGCAGCGGCTTCATCAAATTTATTTTGATACAAATAAACTTTACCTAACAAAGCGAGCGCTGCACCTTTTGTAATTCTCCCTTTGTCAGGAGTTGTCCAGTCTAACGAGTCAGAAGCGAATGTTAAATCTTTTTCTATTTGAGCATACACATCTGCTGCAGCAATTCTTTTTTGTGATGATACTGCTGCCGGATCTAATCGTTTGTCAAGAATTAAAGGTACATCACCAAAAAACTTAACCAGCTCAAAGTAGTAGTAAGCACGGAGAAAGGCAGCTTGTCCAAATATTTTGCCCTTTCCTTCAAAGTCTAATTTGTCTTTAAATTCATACATATAGTTAACCCGTGAAATGCCGGCATACATGTATCTCCAAAGACTTCTTAATTCTGCATTTACACCACCGTGAGTCATGGCGTCAATCTGGTGAAGGCCTTCAGTGTCAGTTACACTTTCACCACCAGCTATCGAATTATCTGATGCAATTTCTCCGATCCACATGTCGAGATAAGAGGTTTGCATTAAATCGTATGCACCTGTTAATGCTCTGTTATAATCATTGGCATCAACAAAAAAGTTATCGGCGTCTTGTGTGTACAAGGGATTGATGTCAGTATACTTATCACAACTGCTGGTTGCGCAAAGGCATCCTGCTAGTAAGAATATTGTTTTATATATTTTTTTCATGACTTAGAAATTTAGATTTAGCCCAACCATATAAGTTCTGGCTTGTGGATAGAAACCATAATCAATACCCGTACTAAGTGGACTTGAGGAAGCCATATCAGGATCGTATCCTTTGTATTTAGTAATGGTTAACAGGTTATTGGCTGCTATGTAAACTCTTAATTTTTTACCACCTATTTTGTTGATGATTGAAGAAGGTAAAGAATAGCCAAGCTGTACATTTTTTAATCGGATGAAAGAACCATCTTCGATGTAGTAGCTCGATAATACACCATTTGTATTAGCAGCTGTAGTTAATCTTGGATTTGAATTAGTAGAGCCTTCTCCTGTCCAACGACCTAATGTATAATTGAGCTGATTTGCTAATGGAAGCTGACGTTCATAATTGCGAAGAATGTCATTACCATACGATGCATAGAATGTTGCAGCAAAATCAATTCCTTTATAGTCAAGTCCAAGATTCAGACCCATGATGGCTTTTGGAATTGGTGATCCGATTTTAGTCTTGTCAGAATTATCACCAAAACTAATATCACCATTCTTGCTGATGTCAACATATCTCAGATCACCGGGTTTTGCTCCGTTTTGTGTAACACCTCGCTCAGCAATTTCAGCTGCTGATTGATACACACCATCTGTTTTGTATCCATAGAAATATCCTAGTGGATAGCCAACTTGCATACGTGAAGCATAACCACCACCTACACCAAAGTTTCCACCTGATAAGAAATCTACGCCGGCAGGAAGACTGATAACCTTGTTCTTAATAGTAGTGATGTTATAGCCGATGTTGAAATGTAAATCATTACCAATTGTACTTCTGTAATTGATTAAGAATTCAAATCCCTGATTTCTAACCGTACCAGCATTTATAGTTGGAGGAGATCCACCTGCGCCATAAGCACCTGTGAGTGCAGAGATGTCAGGTGAGAAAAGAAGACCAGTTGTAGTTTTGTTGTAGTAATCTGCCGTAATAGTGATTTTGTCATTTAGCATGTTCAGATCAAAACCAATATCAGCTTGCTTGGTTGTTTCCCATTTTAAATTAGGGTTACTAATTTTTGAAATAGCAACACCATTCACTAATACATCATTGAAAGGATATACACCTTCTCCGTTAAGCAATCCGCGATACGTGAAATCACCAATCTTATCATTACCTGTTACACCGTAGCTTCCTCTGACTTTAAGAAATTGCACCAGATCTTGCTGAAAGAATGATTCTTCAGATACAATCCATGCAGCGGAGGCGGTGGGGAAATAACCAAATCTGTTATTCTTACCAAATCTTGATGAAGCATCTCTTCTTATGATAGCAGATAACAAATATTTGCTCTTATAAGCATATTCAGCACGTAAGAAATATGATTGTAATCTGCTTCTTCCTTGCCATGCAGATGTGTTGTTAAGATAGTTGCTGCCTTCTATAGCTGATAAGTCAGCAAAGTTGTTTGAGTTATAGGGAATGTTATAACCAGTGCCAGAAATGTTGGAGTTTCTGGTTCCGAATAATGAAGTTCCTAATGTTCCTTTTACTTTGTGGTTCTCACCAAAGTTTTTATTGTAGTTTAGAAATGCTTCTGCGTTGTAATTGAAATAGGTTGTACGATTCTGCGTGAAGCTATTGTACCTGGGAATTTTTACACCCGTAGCTATCTCTATCATAGCAGGATCGAGATTGGCATTGATGGCTGAATTTTGTGCCTTGCCAGATCCGAAATAAACAAGAGGATTAAAAGTTTTATCATCAACCAGCGCATAGTTATAACCCAAGCGTCCTGTTACATCAAAGTTGCTATTGATCTTATAGTTGATCTCTTCTTTTCCTACCAATTTGTTTACGTTAGTCTGATTGAAAGTATTAGCAATTTGAGCCAGAGGATTAATGACTTCCGTTACATCTTCGAGGTAAGAATAGCTTCCATCTGCATTTCGTGGTGAAGCAACAGGTGAAGCATTTATGGTATTGAACAGAACAGATGAGATGCCATTTTCAGGTAATGTCTTTCTACGCTCATTAGTATATAGAAAAACATTTTGCAAGGTTAAGTTCTTCGCTAAGTCAGTATTAAAATTAATGCGTGCATTGTATCGCTTGTAGCTTGACTTGCTTCCACCCACAATACCATCCTGATTCATGTATGAACCACCAATAGAATAATTGCTCTTGTCAGAGCCACCACTCATAGTAAGGTTATAGTTTTGAATAGGCGCTTTTTGAAATACTTCCTTCTGCCAGTCAGTTCCTTTGCCAAGATTAGGATTGTTAAATGGAGGAGTTTGCCCACCTGAAGCATAAGCTTCATTCTTTACCGTGGCAAATTCAGTTGCATTCAGCAGGTTAAGCCTCTTTGTTGTTTCCTGGCTTCCATAATAGCCATTAAAATCTATAGAGGGTTTAGTATTTCTTTTACCCAGTTTAGTAGTGATAATAATAACACCGTTTGCAGCTTGCACACCATAAATACCAGCAGTTGCATCCTTCAATACGTTTATGGATTCAATATCAGAAGGGTTAAGTGCACTCAACCCATCCGTTGAATAAACTACTCCATCAACAAGTACAAGTGGGTTGTTATCGCCATTGGTTGTAAATCCTCTGATACGAATATTAAGTGCACCTCCTGGTGAACCTGATGTTGAGTTAATCTGAACACCGGCAACTTTACCTTGTAATGATTGCTCAATCCGTGTTGGGTTAATGCTTGTCAGATCTTTACCGGTAACAGCTGAAACAGAGCCCGTTAGCTCCTTAACAGTAGTTGTACCGTAACCAACCACAACAACCTCCTGAAGTGAAGTTGCGTCCAATTGTAGTTTTACATTTACTGCAGTTTTACCGGCAACGGCTACCTCCTGAGTAGCATAACCTATAAAACTGAATACCAAATAACCATCTGCCGGAACATTTTCCAGCTTGTACTCGCCATTTGCATCGACAACCGTTCCCCGTGTTGTTCCTTTAATAAGGATATTCACGCCGGGCAATGCCTGATCGTTTTCGTCCGTTACGCGGCCCTGCACCAGGCTTTGAGCGTAACTGGCCGCGGAAAGCATCATGAAGAATGCCAGTAGTTTTGTTTTCATTCGTTGTTTGGGTTTAGTTTAACATCTATCACAATCTGACTTTCAGGTTAGATTTTTCCGAAATCGATTGCTTTAGTGTTACAAACGTGGGGAGATCCAACCCCCCATTCAACAAATGGGCCTCATCAATACTACATCAACAGGGTGAAATGCTCTACATCAAAACTACATCAACACGCTATAAAAGGCCTTTTTTGTGGTCATTGGTGTATATAAACAGTAGATTTAATACTACAATTGTACTGCATTAACCACATCGAGATGACGTTTAGCCTCCTAAATCTGCGTTTTTACTGCCGTCTGAGCCTTTTTTTTATTTTTTGTGTACCGCTAACGATTGCTGATGCCCAATCCTTTGTAAGAGGACTGCCTTTTATAAGGAGTTTTTCTACAGCCGACTACAATGCGGGTATTCAAAACTGGGATGTGACCCAGGACAGGCGAGGCCTTATTTATGTAGCCAACAACTTTGGTTTACTGGAATATGATGGAGATCAATGGCAGCTTTATCATGTAAAAAATGCTACCAAAGTGCGCAGTGTGGCTATTGATTCACGCGGTCATATCTATGTAGGCTGTCAGGGCGACTTTGGCTATTTTTTTCCTAATAAAGCAGGAAAACTGGTGTATACTTCGCTTGCTGACAGCCTGCCAGCACACTACCGTCAATTTGATGAGACATGGAGCGTGTATGTAGATAATGAGAAAGTTTATTTCTGCACGTTCGCCAGAATTTATGTTTACAACGGGAAAACATTTACTATCGGCAAAGGCACTGATGTTCTTGATCTCAGTTTCCTGGTAAATCGAAAATTGTATGTAAACCAGCGGAATGCAGGTTTATCACAGTTGATCGATACAACAATAGTGGGACTTAATGGCGGCGAATTCTTCTCTTCGCGCAGCATATCTTCGGTTGTTCAGCTTCATGGTGAGCAGTTGCTCATATCAACATCGCAGTATGGTATTTATAAGTTTGTTGATGGCGAACCTGTTGTCTGGAATAGTGCCATGCAAAAATTCTTTGTGGAAGCGAATGTTAATTGCATGATTCGCCTGCGCAACGGAAACTTTGCCATTGGTACACAAAACGAAGGGCTCGTTATTTTAAATGCTGAAGGAAATCTCATCATGCAGATGACACAAGGCAAAGGACTTCAAAACCGAACTGTTTTAAGTTTGTATGAAGACGATCTTAACAACGTTTGGATTGGCCACAGCAACGGACTAGCCTATGTAGAATTGGGCTCACCGTTTTCACTAATTGATGAACAGAGTAGCTTACCAGGCACAGGTTATTCAGCATACCTGGATGACAATAGATTATACATGGGCACAAATACGGGTTTGTACGTAAAAGACAAATTGCAAAACCGGTTTACACTTGTTCCCAACAGCAATGGCCAGATCTACCATGTTGGGCAATACGATCATGATATCCTGGTAGGACAGCATACAGGTACAATGAGGCTTGATGGTAATAAGGCTGTTACAGTTTCTTCTGAACCTGGCGGATGGATTTATCTGCCACTGGCGGATCATCCAGGTAAACTTATTGGTGGTAGCTACTCGGGTCTTCAACTTTACAAACTTTCCGGAGGGCATTGGATATTTGATAAAAAATTTCCAGGTTTTACAGAGTCATCACGTGTGATGGCACAAGATAATGCCAAAACACTTTGGGTAACGCATGGCTATAAGGGAGCTTACAAAATTCAATTGAATGATGCTGGTGATAACATTGATAGTGTTAAATACTATGGAGTTGACAAAGGCTTTCCATCAAATCGTCTTATCAATGTATATAAAATCAGAAATGAATTATTATTTACTTCCGAATCTGGAGTATACAAGTATGATGCTTTAAGCGATAAATTCATACGTGACGAATTGTTTACCAGCAAGATGGGTAACAACGTTCAGATTTGGTTTATGCAGGAAGACGCATTAGGTAATGTATACTTCATAGGTCGTGAGCATATTGGTGTTATGCGCAAGAATGCCATTGGAGATTATGTGTTGGAAAGCAATTCCTTTAGTAAAATCAGAAAGCTGTTAAACGATGATCTTGAGAACATCACCATACTTAAAAACAATGAGGTTTTATTCGGAGCAAAGGAAGGGTTTATTCACTATGATCCTACAGTAAGATCAGATCGTAAAACATTGTTTAAGACATTGATCAGAAAAGTATCAACTACCAATGCAGGAGATTCTGCTTTGTTCTTTGGAAACTATATTAATCATGATTCAATTACAGATGCTCAGCTTGATTCATACAAACCAGATTTACCATTTAAAAATAACGCGTTGAACTTTACTTTTGCAGCGACGTCATACGAAGGCGATGATGATGTGGTGTATCAGTATTATCTCGAGAATTATGAGAAAACATGGTCGGAGTGGAATGCTAAGACCCAAAAGGAATACACAAATCTCAAGGAAGGAAATTATATCTTTCACGTTCGAGCCAAGAATGTTAAGGGAGAAGTAAGTCCTGAAGCAGGCTATTCTTTTTATATAAATCCACCATGGTACAGATCGCTCTGGGCATATTCAATTTATGGATTGATGGGCATGGCACTTTTGTTTACAGGCTTTAATTTGTTGGATCGAAAATATCAACGCGAGCAAAAGTTGATGGAGCTGAAGCAGCAAAAAGAATTGAATAGAAAAGAGAATGAGATCTCAAAGATATCTCAACAATCGCAAGAAGAAATAAACAAACTTCAGAACGAAAAGCTTGAGTCTGAGCTACAGCATAAAAACAATGAGCTCGCTACCTCAACCATGCACCTGCTCAATAAAAATGAATTTATATCCAGTATTAAAACAAACCTGGGTCATATCATAAAGAAGAGTGTTAATGAAGAGGTAAAGAAGGAGCTTCAGCAGATTACGCGTGACATCGAAAATAATATCTCAGCCGATGCTGACTGGGAACAGTTCCAGTTTCACTTCGATCGTGTTCATGGCGATTTCTCAAACCGGTTTAAAGTGGCTTTTCCTTTGCTAAGTCCACAGGAAATTAAACTTAGTGCTTACCTGCGCATGAATCTGTCATCGAAGGAGATAGCACAACTTCTAAACATATCCGTACGTGGTGTAGAGATAAGTCGCTACCGACACCGTAAGAAACTTAACCTCGACAGAAATAGAAACTTGCAGGATTTTATTCTTAATTTTTGATATATCAAGTAAGCACCTATAAAATGCTCTTCACGAATGTGCGCCTCTAATCTTCAAGAAAGGAAGTTTTAATTAAAAAATTGGAAGAGCTCGAACTTAGAGGAAAAATTTGATCATAAAAATTAAAATTTTTATAACCCATTTCTATGCAATTGTTGTATTGCAATAAAATGTTGACTCTCAGGTCATTGATTCATTGTAATATTTAAATTGATGTGATCAAGTTATACTATGATGTAATTTTGATGTACTCTCATAAATCTATCAGATTAGAGAGTTTAGGAAATCTGACTAGTTTTGCCCAGCCCTCTCGCGTAAGAGTTTTATTAAATTTT
>DATJHZ010000044.1:0-25251 GCA_035493595.1 Cyclobacteriaceae bacterium
GTTGTACTTGCAAAATATCACCTTCACCTTTGCCAAGGGCCTTACGTGTTGGGCCGTTAAGTGGATATATAAACTTACCTTCTCCCATTGGTATTAAAGCAGCTTTTTGAATGGGATGCTGATCAAGTTTACCCTTTACCCTATAGGATACCCGACAGCCAGGTTTTAATTCTTCAGATTGTTTCTTACTGATTTCAATGTAAGACCACCCCGTCTTTTCACCTTTGTTGCCAAACTTTTGGATTCTTGCTTTAAAGGAAATCATGGTTTAAAAATAAGAATCTATTAACATAGTTCCATGAACATTAAGTATAGATCTCGACAACTGTATAATGATTTACTAATAAAAAACCCCTGACAAAACTGTCAGGAGTTCATTTCAAATCTTGATTTTCTGATTTCTATTTAAATTCCAACGATAAACTATTTGTTTCACTTGGATTATAGGGTGTTAAGTTATCAAGTCTTGTTGCTAACACATCCCAGTCAGCACCAGGAGAAACTGCGCCAGAGATAAAACCATTTGAGTTAAAATATCCGGGAGCAGCAGTGTTTGCCAGGTAGGCATTTAATATGCTTTGATCGATACCAGGCCATACTGTAGTAATTTCTGTTGTAAACACATTCTTGATAGAATATTCTTTTAACAATACCTGATGATCGTGGCTATCAAGTGTATTAGGAGGTAAACCTACTTCTGACACGGCAATGTTTTTAGAATCACTGCTTGATGCTACGAAAGCCCAGTCAAAACCTTTTGTGCCAGAGAAGAATATTGCATTTGGATGGTTACTGTTTCCATAAACGTCTACCACATCTCCTTTCTTGCCAACAAACATTCTTAACGTATTCATAGCGTAAGGATTTTCAAGTGGGTTGCCTAATGGCAATCCTGAGATAGATACTTCCATTTGTTGATCATAGCCATTTTCACCAGCTTCACTGTAATCAATTCTGAACATGGCATCAGGCACATTTGCATTTTTAATACGATCGCAATTGTATGGTTTGATAATAGCGATACCTTGAATCACATTGCTCTTATTCCAGAAGATCTGAAGAGCCTTGCCTCCATCATCATTGCCTTCTGACTCTGCATCAGTGATAGTAAGTTCGTAATCCCAGGTCTTGCCTTCATAAGCTACTTGTGATGATACCACGAGATTTTTAGTACGCTTGTCATCATCGCTTACGTATGATAATGAAAGCACGCGATCTATGTGATAGATGCGAATACCAGCTATAAACTCTTCAACAAGCAAGGCTGCTCCATCACCAACGGCAATGAAAGTGGCAAGATTCAGATAAATAGCATTTCCTTTCAGCGTGTCAGTTTCTGTACGACCTCCAATTCTGGCTCCCGAAGTACTCGTAGTCATAGAAGAAGGTACTGCCACGCGAAACTTACTAGGAAGTATATCTTTCTGTGAGGCATCTTCATTTGTCTGGCACGACGATAACAGCATCAAAAATCCAAGTGCTGTAACGAGAGCAAAAGAGGTGAATTTTGTGGTTTTCATGTTTTTACTGTTTTAGTTTTCGTTTTTCGATTTTGAGGAAGAGCTTGTGTTTTAATATGCCCTTCAATTCTAAAACACAAGAATCCACTCATACCCTTATGTTGATTTCTAAAAAAAATTAAAATCCAATTTTTCGATCCTTTCAACCACTATTCAGAGACTGGTTTGGACACTTCCATAATTTGCAAGTAAGCCAAAGCGCAAGGTGAATTCAGCGAAGAAGGATCATTACAGAGCATATGCTGTTACGTTGAGATTTGTTAAAATAAGCTTGAGAAATATGTCTTAAAAATTTTGCACGAGGGTCCATTGACTGTGCTTTCAATTTATGATACCAGCCCTAATTGCTGGTATTTACGTCCTTGAGGGTATCTCTATTTGAGATTATTCTTGTCCATTTTGGGAATTCCAGGCACTCAACGTTAGGTAAACTTTTTCAGATCAAACCTCTTTATATATCCGTATTTTTACCTAGATGTTTGTAGTGTAAATCAAATATGGTTGCAAACCACAACTTTACATGTTGATGTAAGTAAAAACGCTCTTCTATTTGCTAATAGGCAAGCCTTACTTCTATTTTTCTTCGAAATTATGCTATTTTTGCTATAGTATATTTTTTAAACTATACAATAACCGTAAGCATCCCCCCTCTATTTGAAGCTTACAATGAGTCTTGTATGGGTATTAAATACGTAGGTATATATACTTAATCGCTTAACCAGCTTTTTGCAAGTGATTCAACTGATAATAAATTTTTAAAAAATATGATCTCTAAAAATTGGCTTGATCTTTCTTACTCGGCTGGTGTATTCATTAAAGGCAAAAGTATTATGGCCACAGAAAATGGTGGTGCCTTTGATGGTTTGAGTTGGAGGAATAGAATAATAAGAAAGATGATTATGAAAAAGAGAGCTTTTCAATCTTTGGTTTTGACAGTGATACTTGTCATGGTATCGTCAATTTCTTTGTTTGCCCAGGCAACTTATACCTCAACAGCTGCTGGTGGCAACTGGAATGCTCCTGGCACGTGGACTATTGGAGGGACTGCTGATGGTGATGGTGACGGAATTCCGGATGCTAATGATGCTGTAATTATCCTTAGTACAGCAACAGTTAATGTTAATGCGGCTTCCGCAGCTTTAAGCGTTACAATCAATGGTAGTGGTATAATTAATTATACATCAAATAACACATTAGCAATAGCACAAAGTCTACTTTTAAATACCAACTCTCAGATTACAGGTAACAATGCGGCTCAAATTCTTACTGTAGGTACAACTTTAACAGTTGGAAGTGGTGCGCCTAACACCAGGATTTCTGGTATAACAATGACGGTGAATGGCACTACTTCCATAGCAGGTGCATTTACATTAAATAGCGATATAGGTGTTAAGACTTTTGTTGGGGCAGTTACAAACACAGGATCATGGACATCGACTGCGGTTGCTACTTCTGGCAACCTGGTATTTAGAGGAGGTATTGCTAATACAACGGGTACTTTGTTTTCTGCTGGTGGTGCAACCTTCAATACCAATGCACAGGCTATAACTGGAACGCTCGCGACCAGTTTTGCTAATAATATAAATATTACGGGAATAGTTCTTACTTACTCTAATACGGCCAATTTGTCAATTGGTGGTACTACTACAATTACTGGTGCTGGTGGTTTTACTGATAACAGCAATAGCGGTATTGATACCTTTACTGGTAACGTTAGTCTTGCTGGTACTTCCACTTTTACGTCTACTTCAGTAACGACTCAAGGTAATATGATTTTCAGGGGTGGTATTGCAAACTCAGGAACTTCTTTCTCTGCGGGTGGGGCGACATTTGACACCAACGCGCAGGCTATTACGGGAACAACGGCTTTAAGTTTTGCTAACAATGTTGATATAACTGGAGTAGTAGTTACAAATTCCAATACAGGTAATTTTACGATTGCTGGTGCAACATCAATAACAGGTGCTGGTGGTTTTACTGATTCAAGCAACAGTGGTATTGATACATTTACTGGCAATGTAAGTCTGGCAGGGACATCAACGTTCAACACAACGGCTGTGACAACTACAGGTAATTTGGTTTTTGCCGGAGGTATTGCCAATTCAGGTTCTTCATTTGCGGCTGGTGGTGCTACATTCTCTGCAACACAAAGCTTAAGTGGTACAACCACAACTTCATTTGCAAATACAGTAACAGTTGCAGCCAGTGTTACAGTAACTAATAATGGTATTGTAACAATGTCGAACACTGCTGCTGGCACATTGACAGGTGGGGCTCTGAGTGTGTTTACACAAGGTGGAAACAGCGCACTTAACTATGCAGGACAAACAATTACAGTTACAACTTTTAATGCCACAGCGGCAGGTAATACTGTAAATTATAATGGTTCAGTGAGTCCAATTACTGTAGCTGCAGTAAATTATTATAACCTCACATATTCTGGCTCTGCCGCAACAGCAAATACCAGCTTGTTAACAACAACAGTATCTGGTAATTTGTCAATTACAGGTTCGGGTACTTTGAATATTAATGCAGCGTTAACTTTATCTGTTGCTGGCAATCTTACGATGAACGGATCAGGTCAACTTACAGGACCTCTTGCTACTACTATTGTTAATGTAGCTGGCAATTTTAGTGTTGCGTCGACAGCTACGAATGCAAGAATATCAACGATAACACTAACGGTTTCCGGAACTTCAACAATTGACGGCGTTTTCTCTTTAACGAATGATACAGGTGTGAAAACATTTACAGGTGCTGTGACTGTTTCAAGTCCATCAGGATCTTGGACTTCAACCTCGACGACTACAACGAATAATCTTGTTTTCAAAGGTGGAATTTCTAATTCTGGAACATTTGCTGCTGGTACAGCTACATTCAACACAAGCAGTCAGGCACTTAGTGGTTCTGCTGCAATGTCATTTGCCAATACGGTAACAGTAACAGGTGCCGCCGTTACACTTACTAATAACAATGCGAGCACGGTAACAATATCAAATACAGGTGCTGGCGCACTTGCTGGTACAGGTATATATGTTCAAGGTGCCAACAGTACCTTACTGTATGCAGGATCAACAGTTACGATAGGTACGTTTACTCCAAATGGCTCAGATAACACGGTAAACTTTACAGGTACTACACCAACAGTTCCAAATGCCAGCTACTATCATCTTACTTATTCAGGCTCTTCGTCACCAACAATTACTTCATTTAATATTGCTGGAGATTTAACAATGGGTACTGGTACATTTACGTCAAGTGGTACAGTTACTTTTAATGGATCCACAGATCAAACTGTAAGCGCATCTTCAACGCTAACCTTTAGTACATTAACGCTTTCAACCTCACCGGCGACAGTTAAGGTAATTACCGACGATAATATTCAGATCAACACAACGATTAATTTTACAGCCGGGATTTTGGTAGTAGGGTCCTCTGCAAATGTTACATTAGCTTCAGGAGCTACCTTTGGAAGTGCGGGAAGTACTTCAAGTTATATACAATTAGATGGTGGAACAGGATCGAATAGCAATGTCATAAAAACAAGCAATGGAAATGTTACTTCATGGAGAGTAACCTATCCGATAGGTACAGCAACAGGTGGTTATACACCAATATCAATGCCTACCATGGCAACGAATCCAACGGCTGCAGCAACACTTTCTGTAAAAGCAATTTACAATTCAAGTATTCAAGGACAATTAAGAAGAACGTTTCGTATTGTGGTAGCGTCCAATGCTGCAACAACTACCTGGAGTGTCCCGGTTTTCAATTATAACTTGACTTCGGACGTTTCTGGTGGTGATGCTATTGCAAACTATAATACAATCTGGTACTTGAGTACAAGTGCAGGTTCATGGACTACAATAGCGGGGACAAATGCGGGCGCAGGATCATTCACTGTAACAACACCTGCTCACAACTTAGTTAACGGAACTTATTATTATACCATTGGTACTTCAACAGCGTATCCAAATACATGGTATAGTTATCAAACAGGAGTATGGAGTGACTGGACTAACTGGACACTTGATCCTTCGGGAACAACACTTGTTAATGGTTTGAATTTACCACCTCAACCTGGTGATGAAATTGTAATCTTAAATGGTATAACAATTACGAATGATGTTTCAGGACAGGTCACTTCGAACACCACTATTAATTCTGGTGCCACATTGGATATGGCTAACACTTCTGGGAATACTCTGGGTATTGTAAGTGGTGCAGGTACATTACGGTTGAACGGCGTAGCCCTTCCAACAGGTAACTATACTTCGTTTGTTACTACGACAGGAGGAACAGTAGAATATTATAATACAGGAGGAACAATTCCTTCCACACAAACTACCTCCTATAATAAGCTGAAACTTACTAATAGTACATCGTCGAATATAACTTTCATTACTGCATTCAATCTTGTTGTAAACGGAACAATGGATGTTACTCAATCTTCTGGCGGAGGTACTGTTACATGGCAAATCAATAATGCTACAGCAGCTAATCTAACAATGTCTGTTGCCGGAGACTTAACTGTCTCAGCCAGTGGAAAGATTACAGCAGGAACTGGCAATTCAGGTTCAACTACACCACATAGCCTGACTTTAACAGGTAATTTTATAAACAATGGTACTGTTCAGTTTCTGGATCCCACGGATGCGGTATTTGCTAGTAGTCTTGTAACAGGCGCGGCCCCTGCAGCTTCGGTTTATGCCAATGTTTTAAAAGGTAATGCAGTTAATGTCACTTTTACAGGAACAAATGACCAGACTATCACCTGCAATAGTCAAACTGATTTTTACAGATTCATTGTAAACAAGGGAACGGGGCAACAGGCCTTGGCTATTGTAAATTCTTCAGCAGCATACAATCTGAGACTTTTTGGCCCTGCAAACATAGGAAGCATTGGCACAGACGGTGCTGATGGATCAACAATGACTTCAGTTAATGCGCTCTCCATAGCTAATGGAACATTGGAGTTAACAGGAACACTTACTATACCTATACTTACAACGATTGGTTCAGGGGGTTGTGTAACTCCATCAGGATATAATGCATGTGCTTTTTATTTTTCAATTCCTCAAACTGGTGGGCTTTGGTTAAATGGTGCAACCAGCACTAGTGTTGATGTTACAGTTGCAAGCAGTAGTTCTTCAAATACAGATCAGAGACTTTTGGTTCAAGGATTACTTAAAATTACAAATGGAAAACTTAGTACGGGTTACTCCAAGGGCGTCAATTCAGGTGCTGCTGGTGCTGTAGTTATTGAAGGTGGTACGTTGAATACATGGCAGATTCGTCCAACAACATCAAGTCCTCAAAATTTCTCCTACTCACAGTCAGGTGGCACAGTTAACGTGGGTATGACAGGGATTCAATCGACAGGAGTAGTATCTCCTGGAAATGGATATGCCCGTTTTTCAATAGCGAGTTCGACCAGTTCTTTTCAAATGACTGGTGGTACTCTTAATGTTGGCACACCGACAACGAATACCATAGGAGGAATTGACATTCAGTCATCATCTTCAAATTATAGTGTAACAAATGGTACAATAAACGTTTACATGCCAAGTCCTTCCACTAGTGATTTTGTTATAAACACGACTGCTCCCTTCTATGATTTGAATGTATATAATGAAGGAGCGAGTAGTACGAATATTTTTAAGCTTAACCAGGCTTTGACTGTCTTACATAACCTAACATTAATTTCTGCCAATGGACCAAAATTATATTGTGCAAGTAAGGATTTAACGATAGGAGGCGATCTGGACATTCAATCTGGTACAGCATTGAATTTGGGAGCAACTACTGCTGCACCGACTGGAACTAATGTAATTACGTTTAATGGATCGGGGGCACAAGCATGGAAGATAAATAACGGAGCGAGCTCACTTAGCAATCTTTCAACAGTTGTTTTAAGTAAAACTGCTGGTAATACTTTAACTCTAAGTGGATCGGCACTTCCTAATAATATTCCTGCTATATCAACTGCTTTTACTCTGACTTCGGGTATTTTGGCCGATGGTGGAGCCGTTATCTCAGTGACAGGGACTTTGACAAATAATGCTACTATAACAGGTACAGGTGCTATTTATTATAACAATGCTGTTGCATCAACTATTGGAGGTAGTGGTGGAACTTTTAGCGGCTTGACAATTAATACTAATGCCACTGTGGCTACAAGCGGCACTCAAACCGTATCAGGAACATTGAGATTACTAAGTGCCAGTTCAACATTGAACATTGCTTCTTATAGCCTGACGGTTTTAGGGAATGTTTATAGTGATGCTTCTACAGGTGTTGCATTTACCAGCACAAAAAGAATTCAAACTGCCGGTTTGAGAAATGATGGTGGGTTAACACTTAAATGTACCTCTGGTTCAGATCTCTTGTTTCCGGTTGGAGTAACGGGTACTACTGCTTACACGCCAGCTACAATTAATGTTACAGCAACAACAGCTGGAACCATTTGTATGCGCCCAGTAACTGGCGCTCATCCGAACGCCACTTCCACGACACAATGTTTGAAATATTTCTGGCGACTTTCTAGTTCAGGCTTTGCAGGCATTTCAGCAGTGACTCATAAATCTTATACTTATAGTGATGCAACTCTTTTGCAGGGCACTCTTACAACATATACCCCTGCACGTTATGATGCATCCACCTTTACCTGGACAACAGGTACAGTACATACAGCATCAGGAACAATTGTATTTCCTCCAGGCTTTAATTTTAGCTTTGGTACTAATATCGATGGTGAATATACTACTGGGAATATAACCGGTGGAGTAGTTAAAGTATTCTACAGCAGACAATCAGGTGCATGGACAGCGAATACCACATGGAGCAACTCTCCCTGTACAGGTGCGGGTACTTGTGGCGCAGCAGTAGCAAGTGGTGCAGTTGCGGGTGTTAATTATCCTGGAGCAAATTCGCCTGTAGTTGTGGGTGATGCAAACAATAGTCATACCGTTACTATGGATGGTAATAGTCGATCATGTGGTAGTATGGCTATTACAGCTAACTCAGTATTAGACTGTAGTACTTATGTAACATTAAATTTTGGTGTTCAAACGACAGGAACTGGAAGACTACGAGTTGCATCAAATAGTTTCCCTTCTGGCGATTTTCTAAACTTTTTAGGATCATCTGGCGGTACTGTAGAGTGGTATGGAGTAAACACAACTACTTATCAGATTCCAGCACTTTCTGTTATAACCTATAATCACCTCGAGGTGAATCCATTTGCTGGTCAAATTATTTATATGCCAGCGTCTAATCTTACCATTTATGGCAACTTTACAAAATGGGGCGCAGGAACGGTAAATGGTGATAATAATGCATCAAGAATATTTACAATTAATGGTAACATGAGTGTTACAGATCCCGGTACAAATACGAGTACTTTGAGCATTCTTACATCAGGAGGTAGAACAACGTCTATAACATTAGCAGGTAATCTGACTGTTGGATCCGGCGCGACTCTTCAAGTATCAGGGGGTGCAGTAACACATACGCTTTCTATTGCTGGTTCCATATCCAACAGTGGTACGTTAAATTTTAATAATGGAAGTTCAATGACTGTAACGTTTGGCGGGACAACAAACACTTCTTTAACAGGGACAGGAACACCAACGACAACATTCAAGACAATTATTGTAAATAAGGGAACCTCATCTACCCCTGTGCTGAGCGTGGATGTGCCAGGTACCTTAAATGTTCCTTCTAATAACTGGTTAACGCTTACCAACGGGACTTTTGACTTTAACAAAACTAGTGGTACAGGTTCTTCAATTATTTTAACGAATACTGCAACTAATCCTTATACAATTGGATCAACGGCCAAATTGAAAGTTTCTGGTGGAACGGTTACTGTGAGCAGTATAGCAGCCGATGACAGTGATCTTTTATTAATTGGTGCACTTGAGGTTGCCGGTGGTACAATGAATGTAGGATCATCGGGAAATAACAATAATAATGATATTGAATATGCTTCTGCAGGTACACCAACAGTTACAGTATCAAGTGGCACATTATATGTCAATGGTTCAATCCGTCGACCAACCACTACATTGGCAGGTGCGTTAGTATATAATCAAACGGGTGGAACAGTTACAGTGGGTGGAAGGAATGCATTGACGTCCCGAGGTATTTTTGAGATAGAATCTAACACTGGCAGTAGTTTTACGTTCACAGGAACTTCAGCTCTTAACATTGTAAGGACAACATCGACTACTTCTTTTGCAGATTTGTATCTTAATCCTGTGACAAGTTCCGTGGCTTCTACCAGCACCATTACAATGGGGTTGAATACATCTACAGCACAGGCAATGTCTTACAATGTATCGCCATCAATAGGTAACTTCAGTATTGTCGGTGGAGGTACGGGGGCTCAATCTGTTACTATGTACTCAAATGATATGAATGCAACAGGTACAGTTTCAATCTGTTCCAATTGTACACTTACAACCAATTCATTGAATGTTTATGTAGGAAAAGATCTCTCTATCCTGGGTACTTATAACGGTTCTAATAATACAACTACATTTAATGGTACTACTGCGCAAATTGGTACATTGTCAAGTACAAGTTCATTTCTGAACATGGCTATTAATAATACCGGAGGATCCACTGTTTCATTGGCAGCGGGAAGTACAGCTCCTTCATTAAACAACTTGAATATTTTAAGCGGAACTTTCGACGTTGGTTCACTGGCGCTTACTGTAAGTAATAGCATTACCAATAATAGTTCACAGACTGGAACTGGCTCTATCACTATCACAGGATCTGCAACGTCGCACACCATTACTAGTTCAAACGGCTCGTTTACTAATTTAATATTGGGAGGTGCTGCTGCTACTAAAACAGTAACAGTTAATGGTAATATGTCTATACTCGGTACGTTGACTTTTAATACCACCAACCGATATTTAAAGATTGGATCCAACCAATTAACGTTTGGAACAAGTGGAGCTATATCAGGTGCTGGTTCTACAGCGTTTATTAAAACAAATGGTGTTTCCAGTGATCTAGGTGTTGTAAAAACGTGGCCTGTCGGAACGAATTCATTTACGTATGCCGTTGGAACACGAACTAACTATACACCTGTAACCTATTCTAACTTGGTTGTCCCATCTGGTGGTTCTGGAACACTGACTGTAATCCCTGTTGATGATCAACATCCAACATCAAGTGCTACCGGAGAACAATTACTAAGCTACTATTGGATTGTTACGCACGGTAGTACTCTTGTATATGGAACAACCGGAACGCAAGTATATCAATTCCCAACCTCCCTTCTGGCAGGAGCAGGTGGTACTCTATTTGGAGCTTATCTTGATGCAATCAATCTGATTGGATGGACTTCAGGTGGTGTTCTGTCCACAGTTGGCTCAAATACACTTCTGACATTTACCAATTCATTAAATACAAATATGCCTGTCGCTGGTGGAGAATTTGATTACTCGTGTGGTACTATCAATACATTACCAAATCCAGTGTTGCCTGTTTATTCACGATATGCAGATGCAGATGGGGTTAGTAATCCAACAAGTGTAGCTACGCTTGGAACTGGTGGTGCATGGAATCTTGCTACCAACTGGACCAACTCTTCTACAGGTAATGGTGCACCTTTAAGTGTTGTGCCTTCCGGCAGGCCTGTGGTTATCCTTCCTGCGGCGCGAATCAATATGAGCTCTGCTGGTTTACGTGCATTTACCACTACTGTAAATGGTCTGTTGGTTGTTACCACTACTGGGCATAGTCTTGGTTCCTTAAGTGGAACAGGTACTATGCGAACATCAGTAAGTACCTTACCTGCTGGTAACTATACTACATTTGTTTCATCAACTGGTGGAACGATTGAATATATGGCTCCGATGACCATGAACAGTAGATCTACTTATAACAATCTTAAGGTCTCAGGGGCTGGAAGTCTAGCTATGACAAGTACCGATCTTACCCTAAATGGATCACTAACACTAAGTTCAGGAACAACACTAACGAACACGTTTAATAATAATATCTCAGTTAGTAAAGACTGGATTAATAACGGTGGTACTTTCTCGAATACAACAGGTACTATAACATTTATAGGGTCCAGTGCAAGCGCAATTTCTGGAACAACACCTACAAGTCTTATAAATGTAACGATGAATAAGACGGGTGCTGACTTAACACCAGGTGCTGGTGCCTTCACTGTAACAAATCTGCTGACAATGACCAGTGGTAATATTATTTCAACAGTTGGAAATAAATTGACTCTTCCTGCAGCAGCTACTGTTAGCGGAGGATCTTCATCAAGTTTTGTTATTGGTCCAATGGATAAGGTTATGCTTTCAGGAACGACATTTAGTTATCCTGTTGGAGCGGCTTCAGCTAGCCGATACAGACCAGCAATCCTAGGTAATACAACAGCTGATGATACATGGACGGTTGAATACGTTGGTAATGATCCATCGAATCAAGGGTTTAATCACCTCAATCACACATCTCCAATTAATAAAGTCAGTATGTTCGAATACTGGAATATATCCAGATTAGGATCAACTGCTTCTGATGTGACGTTATCCTATAACACTGGAAGTTATTTAGGTAGTGATATTGGAAACGTTGCTAATCTGTACGTTGTGCATTGGAATACAGCAACATCGGCATGGGAAATAGCACCTGGTGGAGGAACAGTTTCGCAATCAGGTACAAATATTGCCGGAACAGTTACGACAACAAATCAAACATCTTTTAGTCCTGATGCCATTGGCTCACTCGATTTAAGCTCGCCGCTTCCCGTTACATGGTTAGCATTCACTGGTAATCGGGTTGATAACTCTGTAGTATTGGAATGGGCGACTGCTCAGGAACGGAATAATGATCATTTCGAGATTCAGCGATCAGTTGATGGTAAAACTTTCGATAAGATCGGTTCACAGGTAGCAGTTGGCAATAGTAGTACTGTGCAGCGCTATAAGTTTACCGATAGGGAAGTATTGAAATCTACAACATATTACTACCGTATTAAACAAGTAGACGTTGATGGTCAATCTGATTTCAGTAAGGTGGTTGTGATCACTGGTGATGGTAAATCATTACAACGTTGGGCTGCATTGCCAAATCCTACAAGTGATAATACCCATTTCCATATTCAAATTATGGATGAATCAGTTGATGCAGCTAAACCAATTCAGATTCAGATTATCTCCTCAAATGGTGTGATAGTGTATGAAGGCGAAGGTCAGACGGATCAACTTAATAAGAAGCTCGACGGTATTATGCAGAGCTTCGGACAAGGTATCTACATTGTACAAATCTCTGATGGTACATATAGAGAGAACTTTAGAATAGCAAAAATGTGATCTAGAGGTTAATACCTAGAAAAGAAAAGGAGGCTGTTCTCATTTGCGAGGACAGCCTCCTTTTTTATAGGTCTTAGATCAATACTTGGAGAGTTAAATGAATGGTGGTCAGATAAAGAAAATTTACCGAAGACTAAATGCTCATTACTTCTTTAAGGCCTCAATAATTTCAATCTCTGTACGACGATTGATTTCTCTACCTTGTGTTTCGTCATCATTAGAAACGATAGGTCTTTCAGATCCATAACCAACAGCAGACAAACGGGTTGCTGAGATGCCATGTTGAATAAGATAGTTAACAACTGACTGAGCTCTTTTTAGTGATAATGTTTTATTATAAGCAGGTTTTCCAACGTTATCAGTATGACCGTTAATCTGCACTTTAAGATCTGGATTGATAAGTAATAACTCACGAATATTTTCAAGCTCTGAGAGAGATTGAGTTTTAAGATCGGCTTTGCCTGAATCAAAGAATACGTTCTTTAAAACTGCCTTTGAACCTACCTCAGCCTTCTGCATCAGTATGTGGGTATCTAGCTCCATATACTCGGAGAAATTAGGGAGATTAAAGTTGATTGAATTGAACAGATATCCATTCAACTCGGTAGCCACTCCATAGTTACCACCATGAGGAATAACAATTTCAAAATCACCGGTCTCTTTGTTAGATGATATTTTTGCGAGCACTACATTTCGTTCGTTATCTATCAATGTAATCTGTGCCCAAAGGGGTTGGGCATTAGCAGCATCAATTACTTTACCTTTTAACACAGTTACGTTCTTCATTTCTTTTTGAAGCTGTAACATTGGATCTACAAACTCTTCTTCTTTTTTCTCTGGTACCTTAACTTTTTCAGGTTCGGGTTCTTTAGGTTTCTCGGGCTCCGGTTTTACCTCAGCGATAACAGGCTCGTTTGATGCGATGAGTACTGGCTTTTCTTCAACCTTAGTTTCAACAACTACAGGCTCGTGTTTTACTGGAACAGGTTTGTCTTCGAGAAAATTAACGACATAAAGATCTGTTCCGCCAATCCTGTCTTCGCGAGAGGATGAGAAGTAACCGGTTTTGTTATCAGGAGAGATAACAAAAAAACTTTCATATTCAGCTGAGTTAATAGGGTATCCAATGTTTTTTGGTGTAGACCATTTTCCATCCTTCATTTCAGTTTTGAAAATGTCGTGTTCACCTAAGCCAACATGACCGTCAGATCCGAAATATAAAGTCTTGCCGTCTTGTTGTATAAAAGGTGAATCTTCATTTCCTGATGAGTTTACAATGGGGCCAAGATTAACAGCCTTAGTCCATTCGCCTTTGGTGTTTAACTGACTCATGTAAATATCTAATTCACCATAACCACCAGGTCTATTACTGGTGAAATAAAGTTTTTGTCCATCGGCAGAAATGCAAGCTGAAGTCTCCCAGTATGTAGTGTTAATATTTTTATTTAGTGGTTTTGCTTTCGACCATTCTGTTCCATCAAAGGTTGATGTATAAATATCACCAGCGCCTTCTTCATAATATAAGAATAAAGTTTTTCCGTCTGATGAAATGGACGCAGCAGCGTCGTGAAATGGTATGTTAATGTTAGGGCTGATCTTTTGAGGAGGTGTCCAGTCATTGCCTCGTCGTTCTGAAATATAAATATCCTCGTAGTTTGTTGTAGATCCGCGCTTTACTGTTTCAGTATTATCTTTTCTGTTCGTTGTAAAAATCAGTTTTGATCCATCACCTGTAACAAGAGGGGAGTAGTCATCATAAATTGAATTGACGGTAGCACCAATATTTACAATTTTAACATTGAGAGGTTTGTGTACAAGTGAATCGCCCAGGATACATTCTTTAATTTTGAAATCGGCAACATCGGCAAGTCTTTTATTCTTTTGTTTGAATAACTCATACTGCTCTTTTGCCTGGGCATACTGATGATTAAATTGATAAGCTTCGCCTAAATAGTAATTCATCTCCGGATCGTAATCCGGTTTTACATTATACACCTTTTGCAAAAATTCAAGTGCTTTGTATTTGGTATTGCTGATCAGATATGCCTTTCCTAAACTATAATTTACTTCGGCATTTCCTGGATTGAGACGTTCGGCAGCGAGATAATTATCGATAGCGCTTTCATGATCTCCTTTTGCTGCGTATCGATCTGCTCTATCAAGAAGAGTTTTATAATCCTGAGAAAGGCCACAGGTAACAGAAATAATAAAAAATACAATAACAAGGGTGCTGCGGCTACCCGGGGCTGTTAAAAAAAGTAGGCTCATCTCCTCCTGGTTTACAAATTTTGTTCTGTAAACACTCTAGCAATAATACAAATTTTTTTCACAGAAACCGACGCGTAAAAGCCGGGCTGTCAGGCAAATCGGTCAGAGCCTTTTCTTATATCCGGGGCCTCGTATTGCGCGACCAGGTTTGGCGCCCGTGTGTTCACCATCTTTTAAAACCTGAATACCATTTACAAATACATGAATCATTCCCGTAGCATATTGATGAGGATCTTCAAACGTTGCATGGTCTTCAATTTGGGAAGGATCGAAAATAGTAATGTCAGCAAAGTATCCAACTTTAAGGGCGCCTCTTCGCTTTAATTTGAGATGAGAAGCAGGCAAGCTGGTAAGCCGGCGAATGGCTTCTTCTAATGGCAGAAGTTTTTCGTCTCTTACATATTTTCCAAGCAGGCGAGCAAATGTACCGTACGTTCGAGGATGGGCCCCGACATCTTTAAAGTTGTCAGGAATGGTTTGCGAACCAGCGTCAGAGCCGAAGCTAACATAAGGCTTCTGAAACATCTTTCGCATGTTATCTTCTGAAATCAAAAAGTAGATGGCTTCTATTCTGGACTTGTCCCTTATAATAAGATCGAGCACGGTTTCATCAGCATCTTTGCCATGTAGCTGGGCAACTTCATCCAGGCGTTTACCCCGATATAGCTTGTTAAGTGAATCTAATCGAAAGCCAAGCAGCATGACATCTTTAGGGTCGGAATTTTTTGTAGGAATACCAAGCCTCATTTCTTCTAAAACTTTTTTTCTGATGGTTGTATTCTTCAAACGCTTGCGCATTTCTTTTGCGCCACCTTCTTGCACCCACTTTGGTATACGTTCATTAAGTCCTGTACCTGATGCTGTATATGTGTACATGTTAGCCGATATCTTTAAGCCAGCTTTTTGAGCACTATCTATTTTTGTTAATACAGTATCAAGCTTATTCCAATTTCTGCTGTGATTAATTTTAAGATGATAGATTTCAACAGGTATCCTGGCTTCTCTTGAAATTCTGAATGTTTCATTCATGGCCTGAAAGATGAAATCACTTTCACTTCTCATGTGAGTGATATACATGCCACCATAGCTGGAGGCAACTTTAGAAAGCTCAATCAATTCCTCGGTTGATGCATAGAGGGCAGGAACATAAATTAACGAAGTACCTAAACCCATAGCACCATCTTCCATAGCTTGCTTTACAAGATTCTTCATAGCTGCAAGTTCAGCAGTGGTGGGTTTTTTATTCAGATTATCTAAAACATAAAACCGTACGGAAGAGCCACCTACAAATGATGCTACGTTTGGTGTAACACCTTTCTTTGTGATCCATTTAAAATAGCCATCCAGTGACGTCCAAAGACTATCTACATTTGCTCTCTTTCTTTTTACTGGCGCAGGCGACCAACCTTCCCCGAAAACTTCAAGAGTAACACCTTGCTTGATATCACTCATGGATTTTCCATCACGGAGTAAATCTTTGTCGGCCCAGCTGAGCATGTTAATAAACCCTGGAGCAACTGCCATGCCTTTGGCATCAATTTCTTCTTTACCTGAATCATTATGAAGATCACCTATAGCAGCAATGCTATCTCCCTGAATAGCCAAGTCACCTTTATAAGATGGTGATCCTGATCCATCATAAATTAATCCATTCCGAATGATGATATCGTATTGTTTATTTTGTCTGAACGAAAAAGCCAGAAGAATTAAGGAAATAATGGAGACAAGAAATATATAACGCATAGCTTATTTAACTCTGCGTAGATAAACACCTTTACTCGAAATTGAAAGAAGATGAGTAAATGAATTTAATTAAATCCTTCCAAGCTTTAAAAAGAGAGGAAATGTTACTTTTTGTTTTTCTCCTGATTTCCAAACAAGTTTTAGTTGTTCAGTAAATTGAGGCAGAAGATCACTGCCATTGGATTTAATATATTTTTGAGTTGCCGACCAGGTTGACAGATATCCAACAAATTCATCAAAAGTCCATTCAACATCGAGTTGGAATTCAGGAGAAGGAATTTGCTTAAAAGGAAAAGGTACAGTTCGATACTCATCTTCAACCAGTTTGCGTGCCTCATCCCAATATGGCCCCACGATGTCGTGATAGAAATGCAGAAATAGTTTATCGACTGCTGGATTTACTTTACAAAGAGCATAACCCCATACTGCCAGCAAAGAATCTTTCTTGCCCACACGTTTCACCTCTTTATAAAACTCATCCAGTTTAAACCAATGCATGGCCTGACCTACCGTGATCAAATCAAATTGATGATCTTCAAAGTTCGTTTTTTCAGCAGAGCTCAATGAATAAACAATATTGTTTTGCTGTGCTGCATTATTAAGTTGATTCTGACTTATGTCGGTGGCAAAGACCTGATCAAATGTCAGCGCTAAATATTTTGCTACTTGCCCGTTTCCGGTAGCGCAATCCCAGGCAACAGATCTGTTTCTTAAATGACTAAATATGAAATCGTACAAGGCTTTAGGATATGTGGGGCGAAATGTTGCGTATAATGACGAATGCCCTGAGAAATAATCTTTTTTTTCCATGGCTCTTTTAACGATGAAAATGAATTTAGGATAATGTTCCAACCTTTTTTTTGTTTGCTCTGTCTAAGTTTATAACAGCCTAAATCCTCACATTATGAACTCGCTTCGCAAAACACCACTTGCACTTGTTTTTATTTTTGTAATTCTTTCCTGTAGTGAAGATACTCAGAAGACTTCCATTAATGATCTGAGTGAATACGCACGTAATTATATAAAAATGAATATGGGTGGTGCCAGTCAAAACTCAATGGCATTATCAAGTCAGGGCAATCCAGTTAATAGTTCTTTTCAACGATTATTTAATTCGGCTAATGGTTTAGCGGGTGGGAGAACTGCCGGTGATTCAACAAGTTCATCTTCTGATACAACAATAATAAATAATCCCTGGGTTAGTTGTGCTGTAATAACTACTACTACCAATGATGATGGAAGCATTACTACGCTATATGATTATGGTGACGGGTGTGAAGAAGGCAGTGCAGACTATAAATATTTTATGTTTGGTAATTATTCTTATACCTATAAGAATACTTCTGAAAACATAGGATCACTTTTTAAAGAGTCATACCTCTATAAATGGCAGGCTAATGATTATGGAGGAAAGTATTATTACAACAATGATACAACAGAGTGGCACTCAAAAGGAACATCAGATTGTTCAGGAGAATCTCAATACGATACTGATAACCAGACT
This sequence comes from Cyclobacteriaceae bacterium, assembly GCA_035493595.1. Lineage (GTDB taxonomy): Bacteria > Bacteroidota > Bacteroidia > Cytophagales > Cyclobacteriaceae > DATCRE01. The sequence goes on from DATJHZ010000044.1 coordinate 18,384, forward strand.
TACTCCGGTAGCTATACCTATAATTTTGATAGTCAATATTCGTGGGATACTATTGAATACGCATATAAAGGACACGGAAAAAGCAGCTACTCCGAAAAACAATATGTTGTAGAAATGAATACTTCTGAATACTCCAATAATAGCAATTACTATAAAACTGAAGTTCTTGAACCTCTCGTTTCCCGATATGATTGTAATCGATCTTCAGGAGGTATCAATACTTTTTGTGCAGTGTTTTTTTATGTTTCTGGAAGGGAATTTATTCGATATAAACAGGACGGTAAGGAAGGATCGTTTGAGATCAATTACGGTGATGGGTCATGCAATAACGTTATCACTGTAATAGAAAATGGAAAAAGCGTAGACATTGATCTGAGTGATCGTGCAGTAGTATATTAGATTGCCTTCTATATAAAACAAAAGCTTCTTCAGTGTTATGAAGAAGCTTTTGTTTATTCTGTGAAATCTTGTTTTCTTAACTAACCTTGATGCCTAATTCCTTTAATTGTTCATCAGCTATTGTTGATGGAGAATCAATCATCACATCACGACCAGCATTATTTTTAGGGAAGGCAATAAAATCACGAATAGAATCTGCACCACCAAAGATTGAACACAAGCGATCAAAACCAAAGGCAATACCACCATGCGGAGGTGCACCAAACTCAAATGCTTCCATTAAGAAACCAAATTGTTTTTTAGCTTCTTCATCGCTAAAACCAAGTTTGGTAAACATCAATTGTTGTGTTGGTCTGTCGTGAATACGAATAGAGCCCCCGCCAACTTCTGTTCCATTGATAACCATATCATAAGCATTAGCTCTTACTTTGCCTGGATCAGAATCAAGCAAATGCATATCTTCTGGTTTAGGTGAAGTAAATGGATGGTGCATGGCATGATAGCGTTTTGTTTCTTCGTTCCACTCCAGTAACGGGAAGTCAACAACCCAAAGCGCAGCAAATGTATTTTTATCGCGTAAGCCTAATTGCTCACCCATATATAAACGAAGCTCATTTAATTGTTTGCGTGTTGTATACTCTTCTCCCGAAAGTACAAGTAAAAGATCACCAGGTTTAGCATCAAATTTCTGCGCCCATCTGTTTAACTCATATTCATCAAAGAATTTATCAACAGATGATTTTAGTGTGCCATCAGTTTTAACCTGAACATAGACTAAACCTTTTGCACCTACCTGAGGCCTCTTAACAAACTCTGTAAGTTCGTCAAGTTGTTTGCGGGTATAAGCTGCGCATCCTTTTGCACAAATACCAACCACTAATTCTGCACTGTCGAATACCTGAAAGCCTTTGCCCTTAGCGACATCATTCAATTCAACAAACTTCATGTCGAAGCGAGTGTCAGGCTTGTCTGAACCATAAAGTTTCATAGCTTCATCATACGTCATTCTTGGAACTGTTGGCATATCAATACCTTTTACAGTAGAGAATAAATGACGTACAAGTCCTTCGAAAAGACTTAAGATATCTTCTTGCGTGATGAATGCCATCTCACAGTCTATTTGTGTAAACTCTGGCTGACGATCAGCACGAAGATCTTCATCGCGGAAGCATTTCACAATTTGATAATAACGATCAAAGCCAGAAACCATTAGTAACTGCTTGAACGTTTGAGGAGACTGTGGCAATGCATAAAACTCACCGTTATGCATACGAGAAGGCACCACGAAGTCGCGTGCGCCTTCAGGTGTTGATTTGATCAAAACCGGAGTTTCTACTTCAATGAAATTTTGCGCATCGAGAAAAGAGCGGGTTTGTTGTCCCATCTTATGCCGCAGCTGAAGTTTTTCACGTACTACATTTCTACGCAAATCCAGATAGCGGTATTTCATACGAAGGTCGTCACCACCATCCGTATCATCTTCAATAGTAAATGGAGGAAGCTTGGCGGAATTTAAAATGGTAAGCTTAGAAACTTTTACTTCAATTTCACCGGTAGCTATTTTATCGTTCTTAGAGAGACGTTCAACAACATTTCCTTCTACTAAAATCACAAATTCACGACCTAGCTGACGGGCACTGTTCATTAAAGCAGCATCGGTTTTACCTTCTTCAAAAATTAATTGTGTAATTCCGTAACGGTCACGTAAATCAATCCACAAAACACTTCCTTTGTCACGCAGGCGTTGCACCCAGCCAGCCAGGGTTATAGTCTTATTAGCATCAGAAATTCGTAGTTCACCGCAAGTGTGGGTTCGTAGCATGACAGTTTTAATTAATTTAGCCGCAAATTTATAAGAAGTTAAATGTTAATCATTCATTGAGATTCGTTTTAGTTTTGCTATTTGCGCCTATTTTCGACTCAAAATCATTGTTTCAGACATAAAAACATGAAGAAAAGCTTTCTCTGTTTCATTTTACTGGCGCTCTGCGGTTTTGCGCCTCCCAAGCTCACAAAGACAAAAATTGCCAATGGCATTACAGTTTTATTGCCAAGTGATTGGCAGCCTATGGACAATCTTGATTTCTCTGAACGCTATCCATCGGTGCGTAAGCCACTAGCTGCCTACACTAATGTTGAGCGTTTAGTTGACTTTAGCGCTAATATTTCAGCTACCCAATGGCCTGATACTGATATTGATCTGGCGAAAGGATTCTTCAAGGCCAGTATCATGAATATGTTTGACAAAGTTGAAATTATAACAGAAGGTATTCGCGAAAGTCATGGCAAGAAATTTATTTATTTCGAGTTCACCTCTCGCGTGAATGGAAGTCGTAAAGAAGAAGGGCTTCGGGAACCTGTATTAAAATATTCCTACATTGAATACTTGATTGAGTCAGGAAGAACATTGGTATTTTCTTTTAATTGTCCGAAGCGTCAGCAACAGGAGTGGCAGGAAACGGCGCGCAAAATGATGACCAGTGTGCGCGTCAAATAAAGTCATAAACCCGAAAAATACAATTCGATTTTTTTAGATTGATTATGGATATTTACACCGATGAGTATTTCATGCGTGAGGCGCTGAAGGAAGCGCAGAAGGCGTTTGAGATTAAAGAAGTACCCGTTGGCGCAGTGGTAGTTTGTAAAAACAGAATTATTGCGCGGGCTCATAATCAGACCGAGAAGCTAACAGATGCTACAGCTCATGCGGAGATGCTGGCTGTAACAGCGGCTGCTAATTATTTGGGCTCAAAGTATTTAAGTGAATGTACATTGTATGTAACACTTGAACCTTGCGTAATGTGTGCCGGTGCCTTGCATTGGGTGCAATTGCAGAAACTGGTGTATGGAGCATCAGATGTACAGCGGGGTTTTAGTTTAGTGAATGGTCAGTTGCTTCATCCTAAGACAGAGGTGGAGAAGGGTGTAAAAGCTGATGAGTGCAAAGTTTTGATAGATGAATTCTTCAAAGCCCTTAGAGAGTAAAAATTAAAAATGGAATAATATGTCAATGGAACTAAAAGGAAAAGTAGTTCAACTACTACAGATGCAAACAGGCATGGGTAAAAAAGGACAATGGAAAAAACAGGAATTTATTCTGGAGACCCAAAGTCAGTACCCTAAGAAAGTATGTCTATCAGCCTGGGGCGATAAGATTGACCAGTATAACCTCGCCGTTGGTGAAATGGTAAATGTGTCGGTTGATCTTGAAAGTCGTGAATATAACGGACGTTGGTACACAGAAGCTCGTGCCTGGAAGCTAGAAAAAGAAGGTAGCAACGGTGGTTTTTCAGCTCCTCCGCCAACAGAAGAGCCCTTTATGGATGCTGGTGGTAGCAATGTAGATGATTTACCATTTTAAGATTCAAGTCAGTCAGTTCGGAACTTGGAACTGCTTCTAATGGTTTAATGGTTGTATATTTATCGTCCTTAAAAAATCTTTGTTTAACCCTTTAAAAAAGAATAACTAATTATGGCTTTCACCTTACCCGCGCTTCCATATGCATTTAATGCATTGGAGCCACACATCGATGCCCGTACCATGGAGATTCACCACGGTAAACATCATAATGCTTATGTAACAAATCTGAATAATGCTATTGCCGGCACTGATGCTGAGAAGCTTAGCATTGAAGAGATATGCAAGAATATTTCTAAATACCCAGCGCCTGTACGTAACAATGGTGGTGGTCATTATAACCACAGCTTGTTCTGGACAGTTCTTGGCCCTAATGCTGGTGGAGCTCCTACTGGTGCTTTGGCTGATGCTATCAATGCAGCCTTTGGAAACTTTGATGAATTTAAAACCAAATTTGCAGCAGCAGGTGCTGGACGTTTTGGTTCAGGCTGGGCATGGTTAATTGTTGATGGTAGCGGAAAACTTGCTATCACCTCAACACCTAATCAGGATAACCCATTGATGGATGTTGCTGAAGTAAAAGGCACACCAATTCTTGGTCTTGATGTTTGGGAACATGCTTACTACCTTAACTATCAAAACCGCAGACCAGATTACATCACTGCTTTCTGGAATGTTGTTAACTGGAGCGAAGTAGCAAAGAGATTTGCTGCAAAGTAGGATTATATATAGTTCTTAAAGTATACGTTAGGTTCATGGTAAGGCTGTAAAGCTTTTACCATGAACCTTATTTTTTTAGGTAGGTCAAACTATTTCACAGCGACTTTCATCTAAGTAGTAGACCTGAACAAAACCCTACAAACTTATGATTAGCCAGCTTAAATTATCGCGTGCCTCTAAAGCAACATATGTAACTGTGCTTTTTATTTCTTCTGCATTCATCTCCTATTCTCAATCACGATACTTTGCTATTAAAGGAGGATTGAATGTTTCATCTGTTTATGATAATAATGAGAAGGGCTATGACACGGGTTCTCCAAAAGCTGAGAGAACCGGACTTCGCCTGGGTTATCATATAGGAGTGGTCACTAATTTTAAATTAAGCGAGAAATGGGTAATACAGCCAGAGCTGGTTTTCTCCAATCAAGGGTATAGTGCAAGAAGCAGTTATAAACTTAGATATAACTATAACTATTTAACCCTGCCCATCTTATTCAAACGTCAGTATAATAAATTCTTCTATCACTTTGGTCCGCAGGTAAGTTATCTACTACTGGCCAACAGGACTTATTTAGGAATAGAGAAAAAAGAAGACCTTGCAGAACGCAGCAGGTATTTTGAAGTTGGACTTGAGACTGGTGCTGGATATATGCTAACTAAAAAAATTAGTGTTGATGTTCGTGTGAATACTGGCTTGTTCAGAATTGGCGGATATCAGGAAATTAGAAATGTTGTTACCCAGGTTTCAGTTTTTTACGTGATTACTAAACCCATAAAGAATACAGAGAAACCTATTGCTGAATGATATTGGTTCGGTTTCATGTTCAACGTTATTAAAACCTTGAACATGGAACCTGAACTTTTTAAACTAAAAGTTTTATTACCTCACAAAGGGAATTTCCAATTGTTGCTTGGATGTATTGACCCCATAGAGTGATCCTTTTCCTTTAAACTTTTCAAAGAATTCAATTACCTCTTCCGGATCTTTTACACGTACACGATTAATGGCAATGATTGTAAAGTTTTCGGGTACACCCATTTTCTTTAAGATGCTTGAATCTTTCATTCTGAAAACTTTAACGCCATACTGCGTTGCTTCCAACTGGGCATCAAGTGATGAAGCACTGAATATTTTTCGTTTCAGAATTTCTGTTGTGCCGTTTTGATTGACAAGGGTGAACGTTACGGATGAAGGTTTGTTTTCACGCAGATAGGTGAATGTTATTTTATTGCCTGGATAATGATAACTCAGTTCTTCTTCGAAAGCACTCTGACTGTTTATTTCAGTGTTGTTAATCTTTGTTACAATATCACCAAGCATGAGTCCGGCTTTGTAAGCAGGACCATCTTTCTCTAGTTTTTCAATAAGTACTCCGTTGAAGTCTTTTACATTGGTATTCAAATCGTATTTTTTAGCGTGTTCATAATCATATTCAACAACACTTCCGCCAAACAATGCTTTTTGCACAATGCCATATTTAACCAGATCATCAAATACTTTCTTAGCAATATCAACAGGTACAGCAAATGCATAGCCTGTATACGAACCCGTTCTTGATAGAATAGCAGAGTTAATACCCACCAGTTCACCAACTTTATTTACCAATGCACCACCTGAGTTACCTGGATTGATTGCAGCATCAGTTTGTATAAATGATTCGATGGGAAATTTATCTTCCAGAATTCCTATACGACGACCTTTTGCACTAACGATACCTGCTGTTACAGTTGATGCCAGTGTATATGGATTACCCACAGCAACAACCCATTCACCCACCTGCAGATTTTTTGAACTGCCAATAGTAATAGCCGGCAGATTTGTTTCATTGATCTTAATAACAGCTAGATCGGTTGAGGGATCAGTGCCAATTAATTCAGCAGCATAAACGCGCTTGTTATAATTTACTTCAATGCGTTCCGCAGATTCAACTACGTGATTGTTGGTAATGATATATCCATCGGAAGAAAAAATTACACCTGAGCCGCTGCTCACCTGGGTTTGGTTTCCATTACCTTGATTAAAGAACCAGTCCCATGCAGAGTAAGAAACACCTTCTGAAATACTGTTGATGTATACTACACTTTGAGTTGCTTTCGATGCCGCCTCACTAAAATCTACCGGTGCCAGGTTTGATGCTGAAGGAACCTGATTAGAGCTCTGGTTTATGATGGGTGAATTTAATCCAACTGTATTGTATTGAGCCTCTTGTTGAGGTTGCTGTAATTGATTTTTGATGAAATAATTGTAAAATGTAAAAGCTCCGGCAAAACCCGCCACAAAACCGATCAACGTAATTTTCAGTGCAGTCTTCATGTTTAACAAATTATTAATTTTTGAATTTCAAATATAAATACTATTAACATTTCAGATAAACGGTTTGTAGATGTTTC
>DATJHZ010000045.1:0-2961 GCA_035493595.1 Cyclobacteriaceae bacterium
AATTTTTTTATGTGAATCAAACCAGGTACGATTGTCAATTTCAATGCATCCTCGATCAGGTTGAGAGAGGCCTGCTATCGTTCTCAGAATAGTTGTTTTGCCTGAACCTGACGGACCATAGAGTGTTACTAATTCACCAGAATTAATCTGCGTTTTGCATTGCAAATTTAAATCGCCGTTAGCGCCATGAAGTTTCTTTTCGATGTTGATCGTTATCATGACAAGTAGTGCACTTTATGCGCGCGTTGATTCACCAGGTAAACACTTACCAGCACAAGAAAAGAAAAGACAAGCAGGATGGTTGAGTAAACAGTAGCATGATGATAGTTCATTGCTTCAACCTCATCGTAAATGGCAATGGAAACAACTCGTGTTTCTTTCGGGATATTTCCGCCCACCATCAATACAACACCAAACTCTCCGATGGTGTGGGCAAATGATAAGATGCATCCTGTTATGAGTGATGATTTCATATTGGGTAATACAACTTTTATCAGCGTAGTGAACTTACCTTTTCCCAGCATGTAAGAGGCTTCACGTAACGATTGAGGAATCATTCTAAAACCGGATTGAATAGGCTGTACCATAAACGGAAGACTGTAGATTACAGATGCTATCACAAGCCCCGGAAAAGTGAATACCAGTCTGACATCAAAATAATGATCGAGGAACTTACCAAAAGCATTCTCAGGACTAAAGGCAAGAAGCAGATAAAAACCAAGCACAGAGGGAGGCAGCACTATGGGCAAACCAACCAACGCCTCCAGTAAAACAATAAGCCTGGAGCGACTAAACGCAAGCCACCAGGCCAGTGGAACACCAATAACAAATAATATCACTGTTGTTACGGTAACCAGTTTTAGCGTGAGATAGAAAGGTTCAAAATCAAGCATTATGCCTATTGTGGTTTTGAGAATCCAAAATAGTGAAGTATTTCTTGTGATGTACTACCTTTTATAAATTGAAGAAATGCTATTGCCAGATCATTGCCTTTTGCATGATTCGTGAGAACTAATCCCTGCACTAAGGGTTGATGACTGGTTTCGGGAATCAGGTAGTAACTGCCATTCTCATGTTTCATTGTTGGAGAAAGTGCAAGTGATAGAGCAATGATTCCAATGTCGGCAGCACCTGTTGTAACAAATTGTGCTGTTTGAGAAATGTTTTCGCCGTAAACTAATTTGTCTTTAGTGGTTTCCATTAGCTTGTAATAAATCAAAGCTTCTTCAGCACGTTTACCATAAGGTGCATGAGCAGGATTAGCAATGGCAATCTTTTTAATGAAAGGTTGTAGGAGTGATTTCATGCCTTCAGTCTGCGGATTAATCTTCTTGCTCCAGATTACAATTCTTCCAATACCATAGGGATAAATGTCAGAACTTGTAAGACCTTTTTCTTTTAATTGATTCGGATAAATAATGTCTGCAGAGAAAAAAAGATCAAACGGTGCTCCGTTTGAAATTTGTTCTGATAATTTTCCGGATGATCCATACGTCACATCAATCGTTCCGTTGTTCTTTGCTTTGAAGGCACTAACAACAGAGTCAAGTGCAAACTTTAGATCTGATGCCGCGGCAATCAGGATCCTATTTGATTGCTGTGCTTCTGTATGCGTTACCAGAAAGATAAAAACAATTCCAATACTCAGCCGTATCTTGTTCATGACGCAATTAAATTATTCTTCACTTTACCCGAACTATTAACAAATTATTCCTTGGAGAACAAAATCTTTATGGTGCTCATTTCACGAATCCACCGCGCGTGCTTTTTATCTTTCGGCACAATCATTCTGAATGGACCTTCTCCTTTTTTCAATGGATTGCCATCTTCCTTATACGCCAGCAAAATAGTTTGATCGGTAAACTCCGGATCAATCTCAGCTAATGTAAATGTAACTTTATAACCATCAATAGCCTTAACGAGAACATACTTGGCCAGATTCTCGCCGCGTAACTTACTGCCTAGCGTTACACCAGCAGAGTCCAGAACATCAATAAGGCGCACGCCTGTGTACTTATGCTCTTTGTCATCTTTGCCTTTAGCAACTATTTCTGTCTGCGTGTATTTCAATAAGTTATCAACAGTGAGCTTAAGAGGTTTCAATACCTCGCCTTCAACGGTTATAAAAGATGATGTTTGTGAAAAACCATCCCATGATGAAAGCAATAATGTGAAAATCAGGGTATGTATAAAAAATGTATTTCTTTTTTTCATAAAGCGCAAATTATCACTTCGTTATATACAGTTGGATATATCGATGCAAGATATGCTTAATTGAATAAATATCATGCTGATTTTGATTCATTTTGTGTACTAAAAAAGAAAGGCTTCCTTAAAAGGATGCCTTTCAATAATAATGGAAATACGGGCACTTTATAATCTCACACCCACTGATACATAGAAGCTTCTTCCATCACCTGGCAATATTCCCGGGCCAGGATACATGTTAATTCTTCTGCTAAAATATTTTGTGTTGGTGAGGTTATTGACACCACCTGAGATATGATAGTTCTTTAAGAAACTCCATTGAAATGACCAGTCAAACAACGTATAGGAGGGAACCACACCGGTAGCACCTGTTGAACTGTAAACAGTATTGTTAGCATCATTAAATTGCTTGCTTAGGTGAGTTGTCTGAATTGTAGTTGTGATGCTCCTGCTTTTAATTTCAAAGCCAACTTTTTCATTCCATTCGGGTACACCCTCAACAAACTTTCCATTTAGATTAAGATTTTCTTTATGAGCATTGGTATAGCGGACGTGAGTATATGCAAGTGAATTAAAGATGCGGACATCAATCTTATTGATACTTCCTGTTACCAGTTTAACCAGTGAAAGATTAGCATACATTTCAACACCTTTCGCTACGGAGTTGCCAATGTTTGTTGTGTAGAGATACGTTACGTTGTCGCTTCCGAGCATATTCACCTTACCAATTTTGTTTCCATAGAACAGGTAAAA
>DATJHZ010000046.1:0-5219 GCA_035493595.1 Cyclobacteriaceae bacterium
GCCAGCGGCATTTACTGATAATTGTCCACCACCTACATTATATGAAGCATCGGCTATGGATGTTGAAATTACTTTGTTTGTAACACCTTGAACCAGCTTGAAAGTAACCATGCCATTTGAACTTATTGTTTTGAACGGTCCTAATTCTTTTGCGGGTGATTCTTCTACTTTGCATGATTTGATTAAGAATGATAAAAGGAGAAGCGAAAGAATGAGCATGAACCTGTGCATATGGATAGCCCGTCTTTTTGATTGGCAATCCAAAATTACAAATAATTAAAAAATTAATGGAATGAAAAGTACAGGAAGTCACCGTTCAAACATACTATGATTATGAATGATTTAACATTACATTTTCTGAATTTCCTGAATGAAATTGGTAAGAATGGAAGGAAGTTCTTTTCTATCCTTATCTTCTCCGTATTTTTTATGATCAAAATCAGCAACAAGCTTTTCAAGACGATCAGAAGTTTTTACATAACATAAACGCTTCATGCATTCATCAGCCAACCATAAGTCATCTTGTTTAAGATGCTGTAACGTATTTAATAAGTAATTAAAAACTTCTTCTTTATTTTCAGGATACACGAGATCAACCAATCCGAAATCATGGTATGAAATTTCCGTTGTTGATAGCAAGGCTGCTTTTAAACGCATCTTTTGGTCCACTGATAATTCGTATTGAAAAGGTTGACTTTCTGTTCTGTCGTAGTACGACATAAAATCGCTTTCAGGTGATAATTCATAAACGCCTTCATAACGAGTTGCTGGATTTTCGCAACATTTCACCAGCCATTCAGTAGACTCAACAAACTGCTGGTCTTTGTCTGTAATTAATAAGATTTGTTGCATTTCGTTGATGCGACTCTTATAGACTTCAATCTCATTAAGGCTTCGTGTTTTTAATCCGTAAGAAAGTGCATGAATGTGGTAATTCTTATTATCATCCTTATCTAGAAAAACGATTACATCAGTATTCTCCTGAAAGTGGGGTGGCGCGGGACAAATCATATTAGAATTGAACGGAATGGAAATGATTCTTTCTTTCACAATACCTTTGAGGACCTCCGTTACTTTTACCTCAGCGATGGATCCTCCAAAAAAATCATCCTTTTTAACCTTAACGCTCTTGATAGCATCAACATGACCTATAATAATGAATTCGGATTCCATTATTAATTTTCGTAATGGTCGCGGACTTATCGGATAGGCTAATACATTACCTACTAATCCGCCGAGAATCAGAATACTTACGAAAAGAGGCTTCATAACTAAAGGTTTTGTTATGAAATATTATAACGGAAATAATACGTTTTTGATATGAAATCTATTTGTTTTTAACGAGGCAACTTTAAGCTGAGGTGAAAATCATGTTACTTTTTGCTTAAGTTTTTTAAACTATTATTTTTAGTTTATTCATTTAAAATGTGACTATTTATTGTAGTTTTGTATATCGCACAACGAAATGGAAATTGTTAACAGGAATATACGCTATTTAAGAGAGCAATCTGGCTGGACACAAAAGGAACTTGCTGAAAAACTGGAGGTAAAACCACCTGTGATTGGCTCTTATGAAGAATTCCGTTGTGTGCCACCCCTGCAGATGACGATAAAAATCGCGGAAGTATTTAATATGGATCTGGATTCGCTTATTCGCGTTGACCTGGCGAAGGGGAAAAAGAATAAGACGAGCAACGATAGATACAAACGAGGAAATGGTGTTTTAGCTATTACAGTCGATTCTCAAAATAAAGAGAATGTAGAATTTGTTACCAAAAAAGCATCAGCGGGTTATCTCAATGGTTTTAGTGATGCAGAGTTTGTAAAAGAATTACCCAAACTCAATCTTCCATTTCTTTCATCCAGTACAACGTACAGAGCCTTTGAAATTGCAGGCGACTCCATGTTGCCAGTTCCTTCTAAATCAATAGTTATTGGCGAATATGTTGCCGATCTTTCGGATATTAAAGATGGCGAGACTTATATCATTATTACCAAGGAAGAAGGTATTGTTTACAAACGAGTTTATAATTTTTTGAAGGAATCAAACGGCATACTTCTTGTTTCAGATAATCCGTTGTATAAACCTTATTTTATTCATTTTAATGATGTGTTAGAGGTTTGGAAAAAAGTGAAGATCATACTTGACAACGTTGAGTCTGCTACATCTATTTCCGGCGATCAGATGGCATCATTCTTTTTAAACTTTCATCATGAACTCAATAGAAAAAAATAATAGCGTTGACTCTCCTCAACTTGAAAAGTTACCCGTTGAGAAAATAATTGATCTGGTGAGACAAATCAGAAATGATCTTATCAAAGGTTTTTTGTCAGGTGACAACATTCAGGACTGGTTTGTTAGACATTATGAAAAACCTATCAGCAAGATCAAAAAAGAATTTCTTGCCCGTGATTTACAAGAATTATTGATTATGCCTGTTGACCTTGCTCATTATGCATCCTTAATCAAAGAGATTATGGAAACTAACACAGCCAATATCTCAAAAGGCAACGAAGGACTGTTTTATCAAGAGATTGAAAAGATATTTGAGAAGTATAAATATTAGATTCAAATTTTGAATTTTAAGGAAGCACAGAGTATTAGTGTACTTCACTCAAAAACCAACTAGACTATTGAATTAAATATCCTCCGTCCATATCCAGGGCAGCTCCTGTTACAAACGAACTGTCATCGGATGCCAGAAAGATAAAGCCTTTGGCAATTTCTTCTGAAGTACCAAATCGCTTTACAGGATGCAGGTTAACGATGATTTGTTTTATTTCTGAGTGTTCATCACTGATTCCTCCCTTTACCAATAATGGTGTGTCGATAAATCCTGGACAGATGGCATTTATTCTGATTCCTTCTGTTGCATATTCTAATGCCGCAGTTTTTGTGAGTCCCAGTACACCATGTTTGGCGGCCACATAATGAGAAGCCGTGGCGAAGCCAACTTTACCTAATATAGACGACATATTGATGATGGTACCTTTTTTCTGTTTGATCATTTGCGTTAGCTCATGTTTCATGCAATTGAAAACACCATTGAGGTTTACGTTAATAACATTTAACCAACCTTGCTGACTCATATCGCCAACTCTGTTAGCTTCTCCACCGATGCCTGCATTATTCAACGCTACGTCAAGCGATGAAAATATTTTTGTGGTTTGTAATACTGCTCTTTCAACCTGTTCGAACTTGGAAACATCACATTCAATAAATATAGCTTTTGAATTATGCTGTTGAATCTCATGGATAACACTGCTCATCTTGTCTGACGGGAGATCAGCAATTGCCACATTTGCTCCTTCGCTTGCTGCTGCCAGCGCGCAAGCTTTGCCAATACCGGACAGACCTCCGGTAATAAACACAGTTTTATCTTGAAGTTTTTTCATATTGTATACCGATGAAACGATATACTAATGTAGGAGCGAAATCAGTGGAGGTTTTATGATATTTATCATTCTACCAGGGAATATAAATCACCTTCATTGCGCTGGTGTGAATCACACCTATAGAGTAGAAACCTATCGTTCTAAATGAACGATAGGTTTAAATTGTATGGATTAAATATCAGAATAAGCTGTTGGTCTGAAGAAGAGCGTAACATTCTTGGAAACATTGTGTTGATATTCTGGCATAGCAACTAACTTCTTCCATTGTGGATCTTCTCCAAAGGCTTTCCAATGTTCATCGCGTGATTTCTGATTTTCAAAGGTGGTGAGATACATGAGGTTTGGCATCGTACTTCCCACAAGCACCTCTCCATAAAATACAGCATTAAAACCAAGGCGTTTGAAAAGTCCTACTTCGTCGCCTGCATTAAACATATCTACTTTATTGTGATAGATTTTTTCAGTGTGGCCCTCATAACTTCGTAGTTCATAAACTCTTTCATTAACAGGTCCTTTCAAGTCGGGCTTTACCATTTGTGGTTGACCAGTAAATGCCTTTAAGATTGTTATTTCCATTCTGGCATAGGGCACATTATCAAATGTCGCATCAATGTAATCTTTACCATCAGCGAGATATTGCTTGTCCTTAGCAAGTTTATCGTTTATGCCTTCAAACTCTTCCAGGGAATGATAGGGAATTAATACGATGAGCTTTTTTCCATAAGTGGTATCGGTTTCAACAGGTTTAAACACACCTATTTTTTTTAAGCCCAGTTTATGTAAGGCAGGAATAAGGGCTTTTTCCAAGTACGTTTCTATACGTTGTTGTTGCTCTACGCTTTGAAAGCGATAGGTACGAAGTTCATAATATTCACGAGACGGACTAGCCCAGGCAGCCGTGGCTAGAAATAAAGTGGATAGAATCCAGACAAATAATTTTTTCATAATGTAGTGTTGATTACTACAAGCTAGCTATTTGCCTTCAACAACGTAATTAAAGTTTGATAAATGGTTTTAACCAGCTCTCGCTATTTGTGATCTGACAAAAAAAACAGATCATCCTAAACAATTCCGGATTAGCGGCGAAACTGTTTAGAATGATCTGTTAGAAGTCTTTATCTCAGGAATTATTCTTAAAAAGCGATTCCTATAAATACAGAGGCCGCACTATTTTTTGAATCTCTCGTTAAGTCTTTAGAGAGATTTCCTGACTTACCAATGGTTTGAAGTCCATAGCTATAACGAGCGCCGATGGTAAAGTTTTGAATATCCACACTCACGCCACCGATAAGACCATTATCAAAACGATGAAAGTCATCTGCTTTAAGATCATTAACACCTTTAACAGATCCATCACTATCAACATTTTTAATGTTAGCCGATGTTAAGTAAGAGATGTATCCACCTGCACTTAAACTAAAATTAGGTGTAACATTAAATACCATAAGCAACGGTGTTTCTACATAATTCAAATTGAATCTATATTCGCCTGTTCCTTGAAATACATTATCGTAATTAACTTTGGCACCTTTTGAAGTGTATAGTATTTCAGGTTGTATAGAGATCCCTTTCACGATGGGCAACTTTGCAAACAAACCTATATTGCCACCAATCTTTACATGCTCATCTTTAACATCATCAATATAAAGATTAGCAAAATTAAGCCCGCCTTTAATACCAAACTTAGGTGTTATAGCAGTTTCTGATGAGGTTTGTTGTTGCTGTGCAAATGCTGACATACTTACAGCTACCATAGATAGTGCAATGATCAGCGTACGCATATTGAATAAATTGGTTGTTTTCATGTTTTAGTTGTTTTAATT
>DATJHZ010000047.1:0-2923 GCA_035493595.1 Cyclobacteriaceae bacterium
TACAATTTCTTTTTGTTGAAGGAGCTTATCAACAACAAAGCCTACTGTGCGGTTATTGAAGCTTACCACTACAATTTCAAGTTTAGCTTCTGGATGGATGTTGTCAAACGCAGCCTGAAGAACGTTGAAGTTGTAACCAGATTTTTCTACCTGCTGATCAAAAACATCTTTTAGAAAAACAACTGCAATGTTTTTGCCGAGATGAGTTGCAACAAGGCCGCCACCTGCTTTATGGAGATCTGACTTATACAATGAGATTACGGATTCAGTATATGCTAATGGTATAGCAAATACCTCCTGACCTAGTTCAAAAAGGAGTGATGATTTAACAGCCATTGATGATGGAAGTGTAAGCTGGATAACAGTACCTTGTCCTTCCTGGCTCGCTACACGAATGGTACCGCCAATAGAATCTAATGTTTTCTTTACGACATCCATTCCAACCCCACGACCGGAGATGGCAGTTACTTCATCCATAGTAGAAAACCCGGCTTCAAAAATTAACATGCTCAGGTCTTCTTTGGAGAGCTTCTCTGCATCTTCTGCTGTAATTAAATTTTTAGTGATAGCCTTGCTCTTGATTCTATCGTAGTTGAGACCTTTTCCATCATCACTAATTTCAATCAGTACGGCATCAGTTTCGTTTCTGGCACTTAGTGTTACCACACCGGCTTCGGGCTTGCCAGCCTTTAATCGTTCAGCAGGAGATTCGATGCCGTGGCCAACGCAATTTCTGATGAGATGAATCAGTGAGTCGCTGATTACTTGTAAGACATTCCGATCAATTTCAGTATCGGCACCTTCAAGTTTTAGTGTTACATTTTTATTTTCTAGTGTAGCGGCATCGCGTACAACGCGGTGAAATTTGTTAAACAGAAAACCTACCTGTACGAGGCGCACGTCCATAACTGAATATTGCAGGTCAGAACTTATTCTGCTAAGACGTGCATATTCATTTGAAGCATGTAAACCAGTACCAGCTTGTGTTGCCAGAATTCTATCTTTCTCAATGATCAACTCACCAACCAGGTTCATGAGATTGTCCAGCTTGCGAACAGGAACTTGTACGAGATCAGAAAAAGAAACTTTAGTATCTGCTTCGTCTGTTGATTCTGTTTCATCAGAAGGAGTTGAAGCTTCAGTGAGCGACTCAGCTAAAGGAGTTGTCGCATTAAAGGTATCGGTAGGGTGATACTGACTTGGTTTAATATCATCTTTCGTTTTTTTAATCAGAATTTCCAGCTTTGTTTTGATGCCTTTATACTTCACATCAGATTTGTCTTTAACGGCGCTGATGAGATTTCCTAAAACATCAACAGCTTTAAATATAGACGAGAATAGACCTGCCTGTAAAGAAATTCTACCATCACGTACTTCACCAAATAGATCTTCCAACACATGGGCCATTTCAGCAATACCCTGATAGCCCATACCTGAAGCGTTACCTTTTAATGTGTGCGTAATTCTGAAAAGAGCGTGAATAGTGTTTTTGTCACTCTGATCTTTTTCAAGACTGGTGAGCAGCCTGTTCATTTCTTCAAAATTATCCAGTGCTTCTGCCAGAAAAATTTCTTGGTATTCATTCTCTTTGTCTCTCATAACATTTCTTTTGCCAGACAATTTTATAAACAGCTGATGAGATATCCTGGAATTTGTTTAAGGCTTACAACCTGGCTGGCTGCGCCTAACTCCCACGCTACCTTAGGCATTCCATAGACAACTGATGACTCTTCGTCTTGTGCTATGGTTATGCCTCCTGCATTTCTAATTTTAGTTAATCCCGCCGCACCGTCTTTGCCCATGCCGGTAAGGATAACACCAATACTATTTTTCCCATAGGTATCGGCTACTGATTCAAACAGACAATCGATGGAGGGATAGTTGAACTCTACATATTTTTTTCCGGTGAATGTAAACATCGGTGCTCCCGTTACCAGATTTTTTTCAATGCGCATGTTAGCTTCACCGGGAGCGATGTAGACAGTTCCACCTTTAATGGGTTCTCCTTTGTGTGCCAGGTGTACAGGTAGCTGTCCCTGATCGTTTAGTCGTTGTGAAAAAGTTTCCAGAAACCGATGAGGCATGTGTTGAGCGATAACAACCGGAATTTTGAGATTAGTTGGAATGTTATTCAGAATATGTTCTACTGCACCAGGCCCGCCAGTTGAAGCACCGATGACAATAATTTCATAATTGAGAATTCCGTCGAAGCTATGATGATGACTGTTTTGCTTGGCAAGTTGTTTAGCTTTTAACAGACTGATATCAGTTCGTGATGCTTCTTTGATCAGATCTAACAAACGATAATCACGAATGCGAACACTGTCAAGATCAGTAGGCTTGTCTATAAATTCAAATGCACCATGTTGCAATGCATCAAATATCCTGACGTTGGTTTTTTCCAATGAACTTAACAAAATAATAGGTACTGGATTTTTCTCCATAACAGAGTTCACCACATACATGCCATCATAGTCAGGCATGACCATATCGGTTATCACTACATCGGGTTTCAATTCCAACGCCATCTGGCATCCTTGTTGTCCATTATCAGCAACACCAACGAGTTCAATTGAATCATCACTCGTAATGATGTCGCTTATGACTTTGCGCATAAAAGCAGAGTCATCAATTAAAACAGTGCGGATACGATTAGGTGGCATAGAGTGATTACGCTTTAGAAATAACTTCTACAAGTTGATCGGTAGTGAAAGGTTTTACCACGTATGCCTTTGCACCCAACCGAAGCCCTTCGTTCACAACAGATTCTTGTCCTACAGCGCTGATCATCACAACTTTTGATTTTAGTCCTTCTTCCTGATATACTTTTAAAATATCTGTGCCAATCATATCTGGAAGAATGTTATCCAATGTGATTAAGTCTGGCTGTAATTCGAAAGCCAGATCAATTGCTTCTTCGCCA
>DATJHZ010000048.1:0-11523 GCA_035493595.1 Cyclobacteriaceae bacterium
TTGGTATTCTGAAAGGCAACGCCAAGATGATAGTCAATCTGATCGTTGATGGTTGGATTTAACCGATACGCTTTGCTAATGTATTTGGCCGCCTTTGATTTTGTTTCGGAGTAAAGATAAGACAGACCAATCTTCAGGTTAACGGATGCGTCATCTGGATTTAACTCCAATGCACTTAGATATAACTCAAGCGACTTCTTATAATCTTTCTTTCCATAAAACTTGTCACCCTGTGCAACAAGGTCACCAATGCTTTGTGCCCAACATAAAACAGGCAGAAGAAGGATCAGGAGGATCTGATAGAAAAGCTTTCTCATTACGTCAACAGCTTACTTTTGATTTAAAGTACAAAAAATACTGCATCAGTATTTGATAATGCTGTTATACTTTTCAGGTGATGTAAGGTTTGTAGTGAATATGTACTGTTGAGGAGAGGAAAAGAATTTTGGAATTGCCTTTATGACTTAAGAATTACCGTTCATCCCCAACACCGCAATTTCTTAATTGTAGATCAATAATCTAAAGGGATACCATTTACTTCTTCTTTTATATAAGAATCATTATCAATTGTTATTCTCCAAACGATTCCTTCATACAGAAAACCATGTGGGTCAACAAAAAATTTATTAGCAGCCTTAAAGAGTTCTATACTGCTTTCTTTTTCAAAAAATATATTTGATTCAAAACCAGTATAAATTAATATAACTCGTTTTTTGTAGATCGAATAAAAACTGGGCAACCACTCGGTGATTTCATCAGCAAACATTTTACGGGTTATGTAATAATATTTTTTAGCAGGATCAATTTTTACGACAAGCACCCCACCAGGTTCCAAGTCATCCTTGTATTCAGTTAGATAATCATCTATTGCTTTTAATAAAGATTGGTTTTTCAAATTAATTTTTTGAATAATAAAAGGCTTCTGTTCAATTCTGAAAGAACATAAACAAAATAATATTGCAGTAGCAAGCAATAAGGTTTTCGTCATTAGTTAATAAATTAAACTGTAATTAAATCTTAGATATAGTTGTAAGTACTTTATGGTAAACTTGAGACGGTATTTGCTGTTTTTATTATTCACTTTTTTGCCGTCCTTAATTTCTTAATTGTCTTTATTTCTATTACTACCAGCACCGATAGAAGCAAAATCATCACAACTATTATCGCTATGTAATTGAAAATATCAAGACCTGGATACCACTCTCTAATCTGAATGAGATTAAGTATGGCTGCACAGACTAGAATAATCAAAACCAGTCCTACTATTCCATTGACTATGCTTACCAATATTGCCATCGACCGATTTCTATCGCTTAACCTGTTAATGATCTTTGTCAAGCCTCTAAGCACACCAAGAATTGTTAAAACAACAAGAAGAGCAATCCAAGAGGGAATAATGTAATAAGTGTCATGCAGTTGAATGTCAATGTTTCGAAATTCAAACTCTGTCATTTGTCCAATTAAAATAATCCCCACAACGAAAAACGCTGTCCACCATCTAAGTTCTCTTTTCATGCTGTTGAGTTGCTATCCGCAACTATATACTCTATTTAATTAAAAACTTACGGTTTCATTATATAAGAAAATTCCGGTCTCTTAAAAATTAATTAACAATATCTCCTTTCGAATTGGCCAACTTTTCGCGCCATTTCTGGAGTTCCTCAGGTGTTAGTCTCACCCAATCTGTTACTTCACCAACGATTTTTAATGGTGCTTCGGAGCGATATGAGCGTGTTGGATTACCAGGAAATTTTTTGTCTGTAACGTTCGGGTCGTTTTCAAAAGACCCCGTCGGTTCAACTATATAAACACGTTCAGCTCCACTGCCCTTTGCTAATGCAGCCGCTAATCCCGCCCCATTAACAAGAGCTGTGAAATAAATGTGATTCATTATGAGTTCAGGTTTGTAATTAGAATTGCCCCCTGCTGTTAGTAAATCGCCAATCTGCAAATCTGCTTTCGTTCCATGATAAAAGGGACCTTTGTCAGAAGGTCTATACTTAAACGAAGTTGCTAATTCATAATTCTTTTTTGCATTGTCAGGGTCGTTTAAGTCCTCATAGCATTTGGCTATATTGGTATATAGAGATGGGAAAGCACTCTTAACAGTTTCGCTATCTGTTTTTAATGCGAACTCCAAAGTCGTTTCGAGCCATTTTAATTTATCAGAAACATTTTTTTGGTGTCGGGCTACGTAATGAGCTGCCATAAATTTTTCAAAGTCGTATGTCGCTTCGTTCCAGGCTTGATGAAACAGTTTACTTGCTTCTTCAGGTTTACCGATTTCTTCCATGCCCATACCTTGAAGACAGAGCTTAACAACATTGTTGCTTGGATTGAATTCCATGTTTAAATTATTTTGATTGTTAATTACAACTCACTTAGAAAAATAAAAAGTTCAGCTGGATTGTGCAAGTTGGAAATTTGCTTTAATACAAGTTACGCTTCGCTAAACTTGCGGCAGAATGAGATTACCGCTCATCCCTTGTCTACTACAAGTCCGTCAACTTATACAAATACGAGGTTAACTTGTGATACTATCAGAACGTGTTAGCGTAAAGAAAAAAGTACTCCCAACATCCAATGTACTTTCAACCCATATTTTACCTTCACTTTGTTCAACCAATTCGCGGCAAAGTGCCAGGCCTAATCCTGTCCCTTTCTCGTTGGACGTGCCCATCGAGGAATAATTCAACGAAACATCAAAAAGATTTTTTTGACGTTTTGGTGAAATGCCAATTCCAGTATCATTTACACTAACGATTACATTGGTATCGTTCAGGCTGGCAGAGATAGTAATGGTGCTATTAGCACGAGAGAACTTGATGCCATTAGCGATAAGATTTCGCAGTACAATATTCGTGGTTTCTCTGTCGGCAAATACAAGCGTGGCTTTTTTTACTTGACTAACAAGGTTAATCTTTTTAGTCAGGGAACGAGACTGAACGAGTTCTATGTTATGGCGTACTAATTCTTCAAGATCAAACACTACGGTATTTAAATTCAGTCCACTCATTTGAGTGCTACTCCAGGCGAGAAGGTTTTCAATCATTTCGAGTGTTAATGAAAGATTCTTGTCAATCTGTTCGGTTAGCTGTTCTATCTCCTCTTTATTTAACGCATTATTTCTGAATAGCTGGACGAAACCATGTATCGTATTTAGCGGGCTCCTGAAATCATGACTGATAATCGATATGATTTTATCCTTTACAGAATTGAGTCGTTCAAAATGTATTTTTCCTTTGATAATGGTTGCGTTCTTTTCCTCTATCAACGCATTCCTTTCTTCCATGATACGATTGAGGTTCTTCCAGCGATTGTTGATTATAATAAAGTAACCTGCCAACAGGGCAAGCAAAAGAGCACCAATTCCATAGATGCTCTTCTTCAATGACTCCTTCGCCATCTCCTTTTGATGCAAAGCTTGGTCTTTTTCCAGTAACTTGATTTGAAGTTCCTTACGTTCCAGATTGTACAAGTTCATCAGGTTTTCAGCTTCGCGCTTTTTTTCAATATTGAAGATGTCTTCTTTTAAAGTTATCTCCTGATTACGATAGACCAGCGCCTCGTCAAATTCCCGCAGGGCGAAGTAACATTGATACAAAATGTGATAGACGCCTACCAGCAACTCCTGACTTTGTACCCGCCGTAAGTTTGTCAGGCTTCTTTTAGCAAGTGTAATCCCTTCTCGATACCTGCCACGGCTGACCATAATCTCGGCTAAAGAGTTTAAGCAAAAGGAGACTCCACCATAGTCACCAATTCGATTTGAAATAGCCATAGATTTATTTAAATACCATAGAGCGCTATCCAGCCGATTTGTTTTTTTATAGACATCACTGATATTAAAAAGTGAAATTGCAATATTCACCGAGTCGGCCAGATTACGGCTTATGTGCAGAGCTCTGAAAGCATAATCCATAGCTACTTGATATTTCCCTGTCTGTGTATAGAGATCGGTAAGATTGATTAAAGTCGGACACATGGCAGCCTCCCCATACTTTTCAAAGATTTTAAGGGCTCGTTTGAAATATTTAATCGCCCTTGTTGTATCCCTATAGCTCATGTAGATAATTGCAATATTACTATACATGTTTGCTGAAAGACCATCCAGATGCAACTCTTCACTCAGCCTAAGGGCCTCCAACTGGTACTTCAACGCTTCCGGGTAATTACCTTTTATTCCGAGGGCAACTCCCATCGAAAGACAACTCAGTGCTTTGCCTTTTTTAAAGTCGATGGAATCCGCCAGGTCGAGCCCCAGGCGTGCGATCAGAATAGCACTGTCTGCATTTCGATCCCAATATTGCTTGGAGATAGAGTAATAAAGATTGACCTTGGTCGTATCGCTCGATGCGTACTTCAGTTGCTGACGTAACGCAGGAATCCGGTCTTCCTGTGCTGACACGTTAACAAAGATGATCTGCATTAATAGTATAGCTAGGATTCTCTTCACGGTACTACGAATTACAAAAAATGGCATTGGAGATAAATTAAACTATAATGAAATTCGTACGGGTGAGTATCTGCCACTGTGAAGCAAGTTTATCCAAGTCTAATAAATTTAATTCAAAAACTGAACTAATACTTCCTTACTTCCTAATGAGTTCTCTCTCCATAAATATTTTCTCGCAATAAATTTAAAGCGCATATGTAAGTGATGATTCAAATATGACATCAAGGGTAAAGTATACAAAGCACTGATCATTAGGCTTGCGTGTGCGATAACTTTCGAAAAAAATAAGGATTTATGAAATGTTTACTGAACCCTACACGCCAGCTATACCAAACATGAAGGTTGCCACAATTAATAATCAAGTGATGCCAGTCGCACAGAATTTCGCTTGTTGTAAAAATCAATAATGCGAATAGCGCTGGCAGGTTCGCTGGGGTTCAACTTATTAACAGCTATGAAGGAGAGTAACTCATTATGCGAGTTCTCTAATAATTGGGGATAGACTATTTCTCTAAAGTGCATTAACGATACCAACTGATCGTCTGACTTGAGGTAATACTGATAATCTTCTTTATCATTCAAAATTTTAAAACCTACCGATGTATTTTTTCGCTTGCGTAAAATACTCCACTCACCCTGAAGTACAACTTCATAAAGATGAAATGCACGATGCGATACATCATCTTCTTTTACAGAAATAAATTTTCGGTTCACGTTAACGGCGTCATCATAACAACGTGCTGATTGTATTCTATACGCCGGGTAAACTGTAACACTATCATGAATTCGAAACAGAATCAGGTCATATCCATCCTGAACAGAAAGTTCGCCAACACAAACTTTATCAGTATCTAAAACCAGTGAGCCACTTCTCCACGTAATCTGTTGTGCATAACTCAATGAGTTGCATAACAGGAAACAAAGTACAATTGTTTTCACTTCACATTAACATTTGGTTAATATGAATTTAACAATTTAATAAACTGAATTCAACTAAATAGTAAATTATTTGATATTGAGAATTTCAAGCACATCGGGCGCATGATCTACTAAGTGAGTATGTTTTTCTTTTAGCAATGCCTCACGTGTAAATGAACCTGACGTAACGCCAATAACAAGCCCGCAGCCTGCAGAAGTGCCTTCATTCAAGTCAGAAGCGGTGTCTCCTACTTTTGCTACGCGCTTCACATCTTTCACACCGGTTAGTTCCATAGCGCGATAAATCATATCCGGATAAGGTCTGCCTTTCAGTACTTCATCGCTGGTAATGCTGGCGTCTATCAGATTATTTTCAAGCCACTTCAGGCGTTTCAGCAATGGCGCAGTAATAGGTCTGTCAAAGCCGGTGTCAACCGCTATCTTGATATTATTCCATTTCAATTTCTGAAACATGTTGCTAACACCTTCGCGCTCGCCTACTGATTCATCATACTCATAAAAAGAAATCATTTCGTTAACAAAGGCTTCGTGAATCTCTGCTATCCATTCGTCATCAACGTGCCGATCGCCTGTATAACGCTTCTCTAATAATTGACGAATCGCTGTTGGCTTCGGAATGCCCATCACCTCGTTGGCATCTTCAATAGAAATTTCAACATCATGTTTAGCCAGCGCATGTTGTAATACGCGGTGAACATCTTTGTTATCTTTAACTGTTGTACCCGCAAGATCAAATACCACCAATTCTATTTTCATTATCCATTTTTTTATGCAAGTTATAGTTCGGTATACGGCTGCCAAATTATAACGATGAATCTTAATTGAATTAAATACATCGGATTTAATGTTTACATAAAATTCAGACGCCTTACAGCATGCTGCAATTTATTACCTTTCCCACCAAATCATTTCTATATGAGTAATCACATCGATCAGATTGTTGATGAGGTGTTCGATCTTTATCAACGCTTCGGCCATGAAGATTATATTGGAGAACCCGTGTCACAGCTTGAACACATGTCGCAAAGTGCTGAGCTGGCTATTAAAGAAGGTTATGATGATGAGGTGATCCTCGCAGCATTCTTTCACGACATTGGCCACATCTGTGTGATGAAGAATAAGGAAAATGATATGGGTGGCTTCGGTGTTAAAAGTCATGAACGGATTGGCGCTGACTATCTTCGATCTAAAGGTTTCCCTGAGCGTGTAGCCAGGCTTGTAGAATATCATGTTCAGGCAAAACGATATCTCACATTTAAATATCCTGAGTACTATAACAGCCTGAGTGAGGCCAGTAAACAGACGTTGGTTTTTCAAGGAGGTGTGATGACTGCTGCCGAAGCCTCTCTCTTCGAAAATGATTCATTGTTTGAAGTCAGCATACGCATGCGCACCTGGGATGAGCTGGCAAAAGAAACCGACACAGCTATTATGGATATCGGCATTCTAAGATCCAAGGCCAAACAGCTATTGCAGTTAAGCGCAGAGCACACATCATAAAATCAAACCAATATTTTTAACAATTGATTCTCATCCTACTATCTTCGCCCCATGGCAAGGATACAAGAATCATCATCACCAATACCGCAGGCGAAATTAATGCGTGTATTAGAATTCATTGCTATTCTTAAAGGAAAAGGAAAGACTGTTGGTGAGCTTGCTGCGCAATTCAAAATGAGTGAACGTTCAGTCTACCGTTATGTCAGGCTTCTGGAGGCGGTCGGTTTTATAATTGATAAAGACTTTGAAAATCGCTATTTCATATTCACTTCTGAAGACGGACCTTCCACTACCAACTTTAGCATAACGGAGACTAATATTTTAAAAACATTAATTCATAAAGGAGCTTTTGATAATCCCCTGCGAAATTCTTTACTCAAAAAGCTTTCGCTTAATTCTGAACTTGATGACATGCCTAAAGTGATTGTCAAATTAAAAATAGGACAGCACATCGAAAAACTTACCGACGCTATAAAGAACAAGAGGCAGGTCATTTTAAAAGGTTATCACTCCGCCAACAGCAGCGAAATAAAAAACAGATTGGTAGAGCCCTTTCAATTTGGAACTGATTATAAATCTGTCATAGCACTTGACACCAACGATCAGAAATGCAAACAATTTAAGCTTGAACGAATTGATGAAGTAGTTGATACAAAAAAGAAATTCAAGTTTGAATCTCTCCATAAAAAAACCAACGCTGATATTTTTGGACTTTCCGGAGAAACCACTACATGGATCACACTCAAGCTCACCATGCGTTCTTATCTGCTCTTAAGAGAAGAGTATCCGCTTTCAATTCACTATACAGAAAGAAAAGGATCTAAGTTCCTGTTTCATGGACCCGTAACAAGTTTTGAAGGAATAGGACGCTTTGTTCTCGGATTAATGGATCACGTAACGATAAAAGAACCAAAAGAATTTAAGAAATTCATTAAGCAAAAACTGGTTGTTGCTCAACAGTCGCTGAAGTAAGAAAGCCTCATCCCAACCTTCTCCAAAAGAGAAGGGTTTAAGTCCCTCTCCTTGTTGGAGAGGGATTTAGGGTGAGGCTACACTACCACAACTTCCTTCTCATCAAGTTCAACACCTAGCGTTTTTAATTCAGCAAGAATAGGATTGTAAAACTCCGGACTGATCGGAATACATACACCTCTCTCACTTATTTTATTGAGCAACAAAAGTCTCGCCGCTATACCCAACGGCAGGCCTACTGTTTTTGCCATGGCTGTATGAACAGCGTTATCACCTTTAACAACCAATGAAGCCTGAATTTCTTTTTTCGAACCATCCTTTTCAAAAACAAACCGATGATACATCACAATCATATCCTTGTCGTGAGCATAGAGTTTCCATTTCCTGTTAAGAATAGATTCTACAATTTGTGCTGGTGTACCTTTGTCAGGTTCAATCAAGGTGTCGTCAAAAAAACCCGACCATCGTAACTTTTGTATTTCAGGTCCTTCCGGATCAAGATCAAACTGGTTTGCAATTTTCTGTTCCGCAGAAAGTGAACCATCACCCAAAAAAGAGTTTATAAAATCCAGGTGCGTCATCGTAGCCGTATCGCTTAACATATAGGTATCATCACAACATCCTAACTGAACGAGAATATTCCAGGCATCACAAAAACCAAATGATCGCAACGTTCCTCTCAGCATAGTTTGGATACCGTGAAGATTATACGTTTCTATATAACTCAATGAATCACGATTGGCGTAGCCTTCAAAGCTGCCATAACCTGTAACGTTAACCTGAGTTGTTCGCTTAAACAATTGCTGATAGGGTATGTATTTATGTTTGCCATCTTGAAGATACTTCGCAGTGCCCTGCCCCGCCATCACAACGTTGCGGGGATTCCATGTAAACTTATATCGCCACGGATTTTCGGGTTCTGTTTCAGGAGCAATCAACCCTCCGGTAAAAGATTCAAACGAAAGCAACTTTCCACCTTCAGATTTTATTCTGTCAATAACCTGCATGGCACTCATGTGATCTATACCCGGATCAAGGCCGCACTCATTTAAGAAGAGTAGCTTTTTATTTTTGGCTTCGTCATGCAATCCTTTCATCTCAGCACTTACATAGCTGGCCGTTAGCAGATGCTTGTTCAACTCCAGGCATAGTTCTGCAACTCGTATATGCAGGTGTGGCGGCAAAAGTGAGATGACTACTTTAGCTTGTTCAATAACCGATTTACTTAATTTTCTATTATGAATATCAAATGCAAGTGCTTTACCATAGGGAGAATTACCGATGCGCTCACGGGCAGAAGCTTCTGAAAAATCTCCCACCAGGATCTGCCACTGGTTTTGTTCTGCCTGTTGCAGTAAATAAGAAATCATTGCCGAAGATGATCTGCCAGCACCAAGTATAAGTATTGTTTCCATGTAGCGTTTTCTAGAATCCGGATGACAATAAAACGATCTGCCTTAAACTGTCACCCCAAGTCCCTATATTCGACATTCCTTTCTCAATATTCAATAAAGGATTAGTGTTTTGATAGAATTGCATTGTATTATTTCTAACTTACTAATCCATTGCAGAGAATGGAAAATCATAGGGGAACTAAGTATTATCCCTTAGAAAAAAGTAAGTATTTAATGAAAGATTTTAGACTTGTTAATCATCTGGAGGAATTAGACTCCGAGTCAAAGTACCTGGCTCATAAAGCAAAAGAAGCCGCTAATCATGCCTATGCACCGTATTCCAGATTTCTAGTAGGCGCAGCCGTTTTACTGGACGACGGCAAAGTTGTACTTGGATGTAACCAGGAGAATGCTGCCTACCCTTCGGGTATGTGTGCAGAACGTGTAGCGCTGTATGCCGCTTCCTCTCAATTTCCTGAAAATAAAATAATGAAAATTGCTGTAGTCGCGAGGCGCAAAAACTCGAAAGACCTGCTGCCCGCAACCTCCTGCGGCTCATGCCGCCAGGTGATGCTGGAGTTTGAAGTTCGGCAACAAAATCAGATTGAAATCATTATGCTCGATATGGAAAACCGTTGGATCGTTGCACCCTCGGCCGCGAGTTTACTCCCCTTTTGTTTCACCAAAAGTAATCTGGAACATACTATTGACCCGCATACTATATAAATCCCATTCTTATTTACGAATAACCTACATTAGCTTTTGGCTTTTGTTGTATTTTACTTTATTTGAAATATGAAGTCTTTGCATGAAATATCATTAAAGAATCTGGCGGCTGGTCTGCTGGCTTTTATATTCCTTATTTTAGTTGCCGAGTACTTCACCATTCGTCACAAATTCAACTCCCTTCAGGAGGTTGATCAGAAATCAGATTACGTTCATAATACGCAAATCAATAGCCAGCAAATTGCCTTAGAGTTGCAGCTTTATCTCAACGGCCAGACTTCGCTGAATAGCCAGATAACAGCTCAACTAAACCTGCAAGATCACTACCTGAAAACTATAGCCGAAGGTGGCCGCGTAGATGGAACCGATCTTTTTGTAAAACAACTTTCGCGACTTGAAAAAATCACCTTCACTAATTTGAAGGAGAGCTGGGATACGTACAAAGAAAATGTTCTCACCATTATTACAGAACCTGAACATCAGGCCGACGCCATAAGCACAGAGCAGCCTGTAACGGTAGCGGATAGTGTTGGCACAACCGGCACTGACAGTCTTAAAAATGCAGCACCACAGCTTACCATAAAACCCGAGGATAAAATTGCCAAGGCAAAAGCAATGGTAAGTGGCGAATGGCTTACACTATCGGAATGGTATTCAAAACTTAACGCAGATATAGTTGACGAAAAAGAACAAAATGAAGCCAGCATCGACAACTATTTTATTGTTTTTGCCATTGTAGACCTGGCCTTGATCGGACTTGTATTCTGGCTCTTCAGCACCTACGTAATTAAGCCTATTCAAACATTAGAAAATAACACTATCAATCAGATTCAGATTGCCAGCCCATTCAAAAATGAGCTCGGCTCACTCACTGTTTGTATCAATGAAACCATTGAGCATTTAAAAGATGCTACCGAGTTTGTTGAGAAAATTGGTGAGGGAAATTTATCTATTGTCTATAAAGAACTTGATGCTACTTACACTGAAGGAAAAAATAAATTAGCAGACTCGCTCATCTCTATGCAAGGCAAGTTAAAAGCCTTGAACGATGAAGAACAAAAACGGAAATGGTCGAACGAAGGCCTTGCTAAATTTGTAGACATCCTCCGGTCATCCGATGACAACATCAACATATTAGGCGATAACATTATTTCAGCATTGGTAAAATATACAGGCTCAAATCAGGGTGGGCTTTATATTCTGAATGATGAGAATGAACGCAACAAACACCTTGAGCTGGTATCATTATTTGCCTTTGATATCAAGAAGTTTGAAAAGCAGCAGGTAAAATTAGGTGAAGGTATTCTTGGTCAGACATTCCTCGAAAGAGAAACTACTTACCTGAATGAGATACCTGAAGAATATATTCGCATTACATCAGGCCTTGGAGATGCAACTCCCAAAACAATCCTGATGGTGCCTCTGAAAGTTGATACTGAAGTTTATGGAATTGTAGAACTCGCCTCCTTCAGAGAATTTCAACCTCATGAAATTGCCTTTGTTGAGAAGCTTGGAGAAACAATAGCATCAACCCTG
>DATJHZ010000049.1:0-6264 GCA_035493595.1 Cyclobacteriaceae bacterium
CTGGATTAAAATCTGCTTAAATCTGAAATTTAATTTCAAGTCGGTCATATGAGTAAAAGGGCACTCTGACACTTTTTATTTCGATATTTCTAATAATTAAAATACTTCTGATAAGTCTTATGCCCGAAACTTTATAAAAAATAGGGTGTGTCATTAACTTTAGAGTGTTATTATTGCATCCGAATTAACCTTTTGTTACATGACAAAATATAAAGCCGGGGTGCTCTTTGGTGATGAACTACAAGCATTATACAATGACGCCAGAAAAAACAACTTCGCTCTTCCTGCTGTAAACGTAATTGGCAGCGATAGTATCAATGCAGTGTTAGAAACTGCTGCGAAAGTAAACTCACCTGTGATCATTCAGTTTTCGAACGGTGGTGCGCAATTTTATGCGGGCAAAGGTATGCCGAATGATAAATTGCAAGCTAACATCGTAGGTGCCATCAGTGGTGCAAAACATGTTCATGAAGTAGCCAAATATTATGGTGTTCCTGTTATTCTTCACACTGATCACGCAGCCAAAAAATGGTTGCCCTGGATTGACGGTTTGCTAACAGCCGGTGAAGCTTTTAAGAAAGCCAATGGTGTACCACTTTTCAGCTCACATATGCTTGACCTGAGTGAAGAACCGTTGCATGAGAACATTGAAATCTCAACAGAGTATTTTAAAAGAATCAATTCATTAGGTATGGCCATTGAAGTTGAGTTAGGTGTAACCGGTGGTGAAGAAGATGGTGTTGATAACAGCGATGTAGATAATGAAAAACTTTATACGCAGCCAGACCACGTATGGCAAACTTATCAAAGCTTATCAAAAATAGGATCACGATTCTCTATTGCTGCAGCTTTTGGTAATGTTCACGGTGTATACAAAGCAGGAAATGTTGAGTTGAGACCAATCATTTTGAAGAATTCACAAGACTACGTGAAACAACAATTAGGTACATCAGACGATAAGCCATTGTATTTTGTATTCCATGGAGGCAGCGGTTCTGAAAAAGAAAAAATTGAAGAATCTTTGCACTACGGTGTTATCAAAATGAATATCGATACAGACATGCAATGGGCATTCTGGGAAGGTATTTTGAAATACTACAAAGGCAAAGAAGGCTATTTACAATCACAATTAGGAAGCCCGGATGGAGCTGATTCTCCAAACAAAAAATACTATGATCCACGCGTATGGTTGCGCAAAGGACAAGACAATTTTGTACTTCGCCTGGAAGAAGCATTTAAAGATTTGAATTGCATTGGCAGAAATGCATAGGTGATATCGCCTTAATAAAATTTAAAAGGTCTCAGTGGAAGCTGAGACCTTTTTTTGTGAATGATATAAGAGCAGTTTATCAACTGGAAGTTTTAGCTGTACTATTTATCTTTTATTCCCACTCACCTGAAGATCGAATTGTAATTTCGGTATACTCTTTCAGAAGCCTTTCATACAAGCCATCCTCTTTTGTGTAGCCCGTAATCTTTATCATGTCTTTACTTGAAGTCTTATTGGTAACAGGAGGTGTCATACCACTTACATTCATTCCTGCTTTTTGCATGGCATATGTTTTATTGGTAAACGCGTTATCATTCATAATCTGACCACAAACCTCAAATGTTCTTTTAGAATCGTCCCTGATTATTTGCCAATATTTTGCATTCATAGCTTGTTCATTAAAAGTTGTGAGATTACTAAGACAAAGGTAATCTTAAGATTTATTAAAAGTGCAGTTTATTAAAATCATCAGTATTAAGAGAGATACAATTAATTTGTACGACTTAACCGGATGAAATAAGAGTTAACAGAATGATTAGGAATTGGATACCTTTAGAACTAATTAACTCAATTATCTAAATACTAGATGGACAAATACGTCAATAAGATCAAATCAACACTGAATGCGTCAATTGAAAATATGTTTTCAAAAAAGACGAGCATAAAGCTGATTGATGGTTCCGATTTAATGATTAGCAGAATTGGCGCATCGACGATATCCGACTTCTCTGAACTAAAGCTTTTGAGTTTTACTGGCGAAAGAAAATTTGAAGTTGACGGAATAGGTACCCTTGACATCTGGGAGAAAACTAAAGAGGGTGAAGCATTGAAGCATATTGCATTTCAGTTTAAGCAAACCATTGTAAGATTTGATGACAACGCAAGAAATTTTGAAGTATCAGATATTGGAATATTTACAATACTCAATCAGGTAAGTTAGATCTCACAGTCTCAAGTCTCACTGACTAACTCTTTATAAATATCCTCGAACGTTTCTCCTTTATGTTTTTGCACCAATGCAGAAAACTTAATTTCTACGCTCTTTAATAACTGTATACATAACTGCTTGTCATCTTCACTCATTTCAACGAGCATCATTTTAGCGAGCTTTAAAACTTTGATGATGCAAGTAGCTACAGTCTTTTCTCCTAATGGCGTAAGTGATACACGTTTTGAACGTTTATCCTCCTGATCATCACTTTCAGTTATAAGTTCTTTAGCTTTTAATCTGTTAAGCATGTCAGTTCCACTTGAAAGCTCCATGAGATTACTGTAAATCACTTCTGATTTTTTCGGATTCTGCCGCTGCTTGATGGTGACGAGACACCCAAATTCTTCCAGTTGATTTAATGGCGTTCCTTCAAATGCTGCAGAAGCATAAGTAACGTGCAGCTTGTGAATACGCCCAATCAATTTCATAAGCTGACCATCAGTTTGCATGGGCACTACACCGCCAAGAGACAGACCAATGTTTTCACTTTCACGCTGGTGGATAAGCAGATGCCTGCAAAAATCTTCAATGCTCCCTTCAGGATGTTGCTTGATAAAAGCACCCCAAAGGTTTACCAACTCAATTGTTTTATCCATTTTCTAATTACTACGGTTCCGAAGTAAATATAAAATTAATTATACGAGATAGTTATAATAATACGTAACCGATGTATATTTGATCCGTTTACAACGAAAACGAATTAAAAACCCTATAGAAATGGAACATATTATGGTATTCGGCGGTACGGGAGGCACGGGAAAGGAAATCATCAATCAGGCGCTGGCCAAAGGTTTTGCTGTTACGGCAGTAGTTCGTGATCCAGCTTTATGGTCGATACAACATCCATCATTGACCATTTGCAAAGGTGATGTGCTGCGGCCTTCAACTTTTGAAAATGAAATGATTGGTAAAGTGGCTGTGATCAGTTGTCTTGGTACAGGTAAAAATTTAAAGCCCACAACAATTTACTCAGCAGGCATTGAAAATATTATCAGTGCTATGAACAAGGCTAATGTTAAACGCATTATTTGTCTTTCTGCCGGTGCGCTTTATACAAATTCAGAAATGGGCTTCCTCATCAAGATGCTTGCAAAACTGGTAGTGCAGAACATGTTAAAAAATCTTTATGCAGACATGCGTGTGATGGAGAAAAAATTACAAGCCACCACACTTAACTATTCTATTATAAGACCACCCATGTTAAGCAACAAACCTTTTAGTGGTCACTACAGAACTGCTGTCAATACACATATTAAACGTCCTTTCAGTATTTCGCGAGCAGACCTTGCTCATTATATGATAAGCATACTGAACGACGCAGACACTTATAATTCAATACTTGAAATAGCGCACTAACTAACCCCTACACGACATGAACATTCATACAATTTATCAGTGTTGCTTATTGCTCCACATTACAGGCTTCATCCTTTTTATAGGAACAACAGTTACAGATTTCGTGGCTCTAAAAAAATTTTGGCAGTGTCGTGAATACGATCAACCGGGTGCTAATGCTATTTGGCTTGCAGTCTCAAAATTTCCGGTACTCATGGGTGTGGGCATGATACTTATTATAATCACGGCAGTTGGTATGATGGCCATCACGCACGGAGCATACGGAGAACAAACGTGGATGAGAATTAAATTTCCGTTGGTAGTTATCGCCATTATAAATGGTTTGCTGATCCGCAGAAGACAAGGTTCAAAGCTTTCAAAACTTTTTGATGACAATGCAATAAATCAAACAGCAAGCTTCAAACATATCAGAAATAATTTGAATGCATTTCATTACGGACAGTTCATCTTATTTTCTGGCATACTGTTGCTAAGCGTTTTTAAATTCAATTAGTGAGACTTAAGGAAGACACAACTTTAATATAAAACGAATATGAAAAAGAACATCATTATATATTGGATTACTACAGGCATCATTGCAGCCATTATGCTTTGGAGTGCTGTAAATTTTGCATTTAATGAAGAGATGAAAAGTGCCTTTGCACATTTAGGATTACCTAATTGGTTCAGGCTGGAGTTAACGACAGCAAAATTTCTCGGCGTGGTAGCCCTGCTTATACCAGGTGTTCCTCATAAAATAAAAGAGTTCGCCTATTTTGGTTTCGCTATTGTTTTATTATCAACACCTGTTGCACATCTTTCAAGTGGAGACAGTGTATGGCTTGAGGTAGCCCATACCTTTTTCTTTGTTTGCCTGGCGATCTCCTTCGTTTATTATTATAAGGTAAATAATATTCATCTGGATTTCAGAAGAGGAAACAAACAAGCTGAACGATGTATGGATCTATAACCCTGCTAGGTGTGTTTGGCATAATGTTCATGCTCAGCATATATGAACAGAAGCCCGTGAGTAATGGCAAAGATATCTATGAAAATAAATGCATGCGTTGTCATGGGCCAGATGGAACTCGAGGTTTATTAGGAGCAAAGAATCTGCAACAAAGTTTGTTACAAGACAGCGCCATTACACTCGTTGTTTTGAGAGGTAAAAAGTTTATGCCTGCATATAAATCAAAACTCACAGCAAAAGAAATTGAAGATGTTACATTTTATGTAAAATCATTACGGAAATGAAATTTATACATCCTGCATTTTTTTATCATCTCATTTTTAAAGTATCAAAGCCTGAGATTCAAAAATTGATTGGTGAAATTGAAAACACTATTGTCGAATGGCCCGGTCTGTACACTGCTATTCATGAAATGGGAGGTGTAGTTTTTCTATATGATCAAACTGAGATAGGACATATCCATTGGAATGGCAATTTGGATATTGTGTTTGGAAAGCATCTAACTTCCCAACTCTTGAGACTAGGAAAAATAAAACACCACAACTTTCTTCCAGAAAGTGCCATCACATTTCAAGTAGTAAACAGGGAGGATATTCCTTTTGCCATTTCACTGTTGCAATTTTCGTATCTGAGACTACTCAGAAAGATTGGTGACAATGCTTTGATGATAGAAGCGTATATCGAAAATGAGATCATCAAACTTCCCGAAGAATTAAAGATGATCTTGTAAGTGAGTTCTCTTTTAAGATATCAAACAAACACATCAATTTTTTAGCCTTAAAGTAGTGTGATCAATGTAACCACTAAAAATCCAATCAAGATTGAAGCTGAATATAATAACACTAACGCTATTGTTTTGATAACAGACATCACAATGGATTGCTGATACACACTATGCAGTGCTATAGCTAAATAAAAACAAGGAAGTATTAATTGTGCTATGCTTGTATAAAGTGAAAGAAATGGAAAAATGAGATTTAAAATCCAAAAAAAGATAAACAAAAGAAAAACAGCCGAATGAAAGTGTATTGAAAAGATAGCGTGATCGGTATATAGAAATTTCTTTGCGCTATAAAACACCTTGAAAAACAAGGCAAACAAAGGCAACAATATAAACATCATTTTAGGTATTATATGTTGTGTTTTATCGATGAGCAATGCGACTGTCCCTTCTCCGTAGTGGTTAATGGTAGTGAGCCATCGTGAATAGACCCATGATTTAATGGTATGTTCTCTTTTTGATTCAGGTAATGATTTTTGTAATGAATCATACGAGCGAAGCTGACGATAATCCAGAGTTCCAATAATTGTAAAATTAAAATGTTCCTGATCATAATCGCTTTCGTGCTTGAGCTTTGTTAACAGGTCAGTAAGCATAGCTTCTTTTAGGGCACCGTTAACAGTATCTTTCTTTACTGTGATAAGCATGGTTTTAATACTATCTGAAAAATGTTTCTCAACCTCATAAGTAGCCCTTTGCACAAGCCCTTCTTCCACTTGATGACCTTTGTGATTAAGAGAGAATGCCATGAGGAAATACAAAAATGAAATAAACATGTACATGCGAATAGGATGAAGGTACTTTGCCCTTTTCCCAGCAAGATATTCTTTGGTTAAAAACCCGGGCTTAACCAACAAGTCTTTTATGGTAATGAAGAATTTGGAATCGTAATGAGTTATATCTTCAAAGAAGTGTTT
>DATJHZ010000050.1:0-28651 GCA_035493595.1 Cyclobacteriaceae bacterium
ATGTTAAGGTTGTCATCATTGGGCAAGATCCATATCACGGTCCAGGCCAGGCAAATGGTTTATGTTTCTCTGTTCGCGATGGTGTTCGCATGCCACCATCGTTAGTAAATATCTTTAAAGAAATTCAAAAGGATCTGGGTAAGCCTATTCCAACATCAGGTGATTTGGAGAGATGGGCCAATCAAGGTGTTCTACTTTTGAACGCAACGCTTACAGTACGTGCATCTTCTGCGGGCTCCCACCAAAATAAAGGTTGGGAAAATTTTACCGATGCGGTAATTCAAACTATTTCAAATGAGCGCGAAAATGTTGTGTTTTTACTCTGGGGTGCTTATGCGCAAAAGAAGGGCGAGATTATCGATCGTAAAAAGCATCTCGTTTTAATGTCTGCACATCCGTCACCGTTCTCTGCAGATCGCGGCTTCTTTGGCTGCAAGCATTTTAGCAAAGCCAATGAGTACTTAAAAGGGAAGGGACTAAAAGAAATTGAATGGTGAGTAATGAAATAGTTCAAGGTTTCAGGTTCAAAGTTGCTTGCGCCAACTAACCTTGAACCTTAAATCTTGAACTGATTTCTAATAACTATTTAATAAGCTTAAAGAATCTTTTCCAACGAATCTTATGGAGGAGATCTGAGTTGTTATCAAGTGATAACCAGATAAAGAATGCTTTGCCTACAACGTGATCTTCGGGTACAAAACCCCAGAAACGTGAATCAAGTGAATTGTGACGGTTATCACCCATCATGAAGTAGTAATTCTGCTTGAAGGTATATTGAGTTACTTCTTTACCATCAATGATAAGTTTTCCACCTTCAATTTTAACATCGTCGTTATGATCATATAGCTTGATGGTGTTTCCATAAAGAGCTAACGTTGAATCATTGATCGTAATAGTAGCACCTTCTTTTGGTATCCAAAGCGGACCGAAATTATCGGTAGACCAGTTAACATATTTTTTTGAGTCAGCAGACGGAGACCATCCATTGTATGAAGAGTATGGAAAATTTCCTTCGTCTGTATTTACTCTGTTTTCAATTTCAACAGAAACGATATAGGGCGATTGTTTAATTTCATTAGCAGTCTCTTGCGTCAGGAACATAGCATAATCAACAGTACCATCGGAAGGTCTTGCAATGATATTACAATCTTCAGGACCAAGATTGTATTTCTCTAGATTACGATCATTAAGAGGACCTTTGGCTTTTACAATATAGCTGTACTGCATATCAACCGGATTGGTGATAGCTACTCCATTGGCATATACTTGTTTGTTCTTTACGAGTAAGGTATCGCCCGCAACGGCAACACATCGCTTGATATAATTCGTCTTTAAGTCAACAGGATAGTTAACACCTTCATTGAGACTGGCAGGCGGCACATTGAAAACAACTACGTCTTCTCTTTTGATATGACTGATACCAGGTAAGCGATATTGAGGCAACTTAATCCATTCAAGATATGATGGTATGTTGGTGAACCATATCTTTTGATGGGTCAACGGAACCTGAAGAGGCGTGGTAGTGGTACGCGTACCATAATGGAATTTACTTACAAAAAGAAAATCACCAACCAGTAACGAGTTCTCCATAGAAGGAGTAGGGATGGTGTACGCTTCCATGATCAGCCAGCGAATAAGCGTTGCAGCAACAACTGCAAAAAGGATGGCGTCAGCCCACTCACGTGTTTTTGATTTAGGACCTTCTTCTTTCTGACTTTTCTTCCAAAACTGCCAATTCATATCAAATAAATCTTTTTTAAACGTCGCAAATAAAGGGAAAATAATTGATTAACCGGATGAGTCGTAATTTCTGTCTTAGAATTTCAAAAAATCATCCATATTTAAAATGCCTTTTTTGTCTTTCAGCCATTCGGCTACCAAAACGGCACCTTTTGCAAATCCTTCGCGGGAGTGCGCAATGTGTTTTATTTCAATATTATCAATTGCAGATGAATAATTTACCAAATGTGTACCGGGTACCTGATCTATGCGGAATGATTTAATCAATAGATCAGACGCTTCTTTGGCTTGATCATTTACCCATGTCTTTTTGCGGTTTATATTCTTCAATATTCCTTCGGCTAATGTTATTGCTGTACCGCTGGGGGCGTCTTTTTTTTCCGTATGATGAATTTCATCCATGGTAATCTCATAGTCATTTAAGCCATTCATTAACTTGGCTAAATACTCATTTACCTTAAAGAAGATATTAACACCAAGACTATAATTAGAGGCGTAAAAGAAGGCTGTGTTATTTGCCAGACAGATCTTTTCAGCTTCTGGCTTTTGATCAAGCCATCCTGTAGTGCCGCATACCACTGGTATACCTCTTTCTAAAACTCGTTTAATGTTATTAAAGGCAGCTTCTGGTCTGGAGAATTCAATGGCAACATCAGCATCTACCGTAGCAATTTCATGTTGATTGTCGATGTCAATTCGTCCGGCGATGGTATGGCCGCGTTCAATGGCTACGCGTTCAATAATTTTGCCCATTTTGCCATATCCTACTAAAAGTACTCTCATGAAGATAAATTTTATAAATCCATTACTGGACTTTTGATTTCAAGGGCGTAAAAATGCAAAAAGGTTCTTAATAATATATCCCAGGCCTTAAAATATAGAGACTCAAACCTGATATTTCGGGTCATAGTGAAAGCGACTCGGAGGATTGGAGAGAAGTTATGCGAGCTATTCCAGTAAGTTTAGCAGGCGTGTGGCTTCATCCTTCCAGAATACATCGCATCGTGTAGGATCAAAGGGTTCTACTGAATTCAAATACCTGTTGATGGAATCAATGTCGGGATTTTTAAAGTCAATACTCAGATATGTATTTTCTGGACACCGATCCGTCCACGGTTTATGATGAGGTAATAACACAGGCAATCCGCAGCCAAGATATTCAAACAGTTTAGTGGGCATCCGGTTTTCTGTTATTTTGGTAACGGGGTATGCTACTATTCCAACATCAGCTTTTTGAATTTCTTTTATGATTTCTGAATGGGGCACTAACTCATTTCCACTTTTCAGATCTATAAAATCGCAGTTACTTATTTTCTGCAGTATTCTTAAATAGGTTGATTGCTTTGAGCAATATCCAATTAATGTAAGTCTGATGCGGTTGTTTGAAGCATGAAGATTTTTAGACAGATCAATAGCATCAAATACGCCAGTAGCTTCATTCAATGTTCCACTGAAAAGCAAGTTGATCGAATCATCTGTCTTAGTTTTAACGGATGGTAAGTCCGCTGGCTTTTTGAATTTGTTTTCGAGAACGACAAACTTTCGTTGAATAAAAGAGAGTTCCTTGACATAGCCAACCTCAGCCAGTATAAACATAGTAATAATGGGAGAGGAGATGAGTTCTTTAATTCTTACAAACCAGGCAATG
The DNA here is from genome assembly GCA_035493595.1 of Cyclobacteriaceae bacterium. GTDB lineage: Bacteria > Bacteroidota > Bacteroidia > Cytophagales > Cyclobacteriaceae > DATCRE01. Next base: position 3,389 of record DATJHZ010000050.1, read on the forward strand.
GGCACTCTTAGCCAGATCGGAAATGCATTGGTGTAAAGTATGTTCCGATAGTAATTTTCCTGAACATCGTAATAAATTTTGCACCCTGTAATAAGTTTTAACATCACCGATGCAAGCAGCAACTCATGTGTTGAAACAATTATTGATTTCGGTTTAAGTTGAAGAAGTTTTCTTAAAACAATAAAGGGTTGAATAATCCGTCTAAAACTTAGGCGCTTAAAATTTTTGCTGGCGTGTAGGTGAATGTCAGGGAAAGTGCTGGTAACTTTTGTGGGATATCCGAAAACATGAACTTCATAAGAACCGGATTGAGCTAAGCTCTGCGCCAGTTTCTCAAACATTCGGGTGTCGTCAATAGGTTTGAGTACGGAGGCTATTGCAATTTTTCTTTTTTTAACTTCTTGCATCGTAACGCTGTAATCGTTTAGCGCTTAATTGTTATTATTGCCGAAAATACTATTATCGATTAACAACGAATACACAAAATGGAATTAAAACAACTTATTGAAAAGGCCTGGGAAGATCGCTCCCTTACGCAACAAGCTGATGTTCAGGCTGGCATCCGTGCCGTGGTTGAGAAACTGGATAAAGGTGAATTACGTGTTGCAGAGCCCATTGAAGGTGGCTGGCAGGTAAATGAGTGGATTAAAAAGGCTGTAATTCTTTATTTCCCTATTCAACAAATGGAAACCATTGAAGTTGGACCTTTTGAATTTCATGATAAAATAGCATTAAAGAGAAATTATAAGTCTTTAGGCGTACGCGTGGTACCACATGCCATTGCACGCTATGGCTCATACCTGAGCAAAGGTGTAATCATGATGCCATCATACGTAAATATTGGCGCTTATGTAGGCGAAGGCACTATGGTTGATACCTGGGCAACTGTAGGAAGTTGTGCTCAAATCGGAAAGAATGTACACTTAAGTGGTGGTGTAGGTGTTGGAGGTGTTTTAGAACCCGTACAGGCAGCTCCTGTTATTATTGAAGACAATGCATTCATTGGTTCACGTTGTATTTTAGTAGAAGGTGTTCGTGTTGGCAAAGAGGCGGTTCTAGGTGCTAATGTGGTGTTGACGGCGAGTTCTAAAATTATCGATGTTACAGGCCCTCAGCCAGTTGAATATAGAAATTATGTTCCTGAAAGATCCGTTGTGATACCAGGCTCGTATACTAAGAAGTTTCCTGCTGGTGATTTTCAGGTGCCATGTGCTTTGATTATTGGCCAGCGCAAAGAGAGTACAGACAAAAAAACATCGCTAAACGATGCACTTCGTGACAACGGAGTTTCTGTTTAGAGACTTGTTTATGTAGTTTTAGCCATGCTTGATGCGACTGGCACTAACTTTGAAACATCATCAGTCGTTTACAATTAGTTAATACTTGGGATTTAATTTCCGGTCGTTACCTGTACGTATGAGAAAGTTGGGGTTGAGTTTTTTCATTATTGTTTTTTTGTGTGCTTTTACTGGCGACTATAAGGAAGCCTATCCACCCATGAAGAATGAGAGCTTTTCGCGCGGAGAAGTTCTTCATTACAAAATGATTTATGGATTCTTCACTATAGGCAAAGGTGTTGCTACGGTATATCCGCAGTACTACAAAATGAATAATCGCGATTGCTTCAAGGTTGAAATCATTGGAAAAACTGTTGGGGTGGTAGATTGGATTGCAGACATCGATGATCAGTGGGGTGCATATGTTGACACTGCTGCTTTGATTCCCCATCAGTTTTTCAGAAGAATAAGAGAAGGACGTTATAAAAAAGATGAATGGACAAATTTCGATCAGGTTAATAACCGAATTGAAGTGAAGACATTGGATAAAAAAACGGGGAAGTTAAAAGAACCCAAATACTATGATGCACCAGCGCAGGTGCGTGATATGATTAGCGGTTATCTCTTATTACGAAATATAGATTTCAATAAGATCAAACCGAAAGATACTATTAGTGTTCCTGGTTTTTTTGAAGATGCTTTTTATAACATGAAGATTATCTATAAAGGCAAGGAGGTAATAAAAACAAAAGTAGGGAAGGTTAGAACCATTGTGCTTGTACCTGTAATGCCTAAAAATAAAATCTTTGATGGTGAAAACTCCGTGTCAGCATGGTTTTCAGACGACAAAAACAGAATCCCTATTAAAATCAGTGCCGAACTATTTATTGGTAGTGCAAGTGTTGAGTTAATAGATTACACAGGCTTGCGAAGTCGTCTTAATATTGTGACGGATAAGTGATCACGCTACTTTTTTTAGCAATTCAATAAACTTGTCTCTGGATACGGGTTTAACAATGTAATCTCTTATATTTTTATTTTCCCTGGCTCGGTTTACATCATTAGGATCGATGGAAGAGCTCACCATGTAAATGATAATTTCCTTTTTCAACGTTGGCTTCACAGGTTTATAATCATCCATAAACATCCAGCCATCAACATAAGGCATATTGATATCCAGAAAAATATAGTCAGGAAGACTTTCTATATCATCAGCATTTTCTTTTAGAAAAGTCAAAGCCTCTTCTCCATTTTCGAATTGAAGTATTTTATCGGTAAGATTAGAAGATGTAATTGTTCTGGAGGCTGTTAGCCTGAAGATCTTGTCATCATCAACTAATGCTACAATAGGCAAATTTATCATGCTGCTAATATTAATTGAATTGAGAAGTTAATCCTTCATTTCTTTATTGGTCAATGTGATCCTCAATTTGATTCTTTATCATGAATAATACAATGCCCCGTCTCTCGGGATGTTTACAGAATGTTAAGACTCTTGAGCGATCATGATCAGGAAAAGGCAAACTATTGTGCTCACGTTAGAAGATATAAAGTTAAAATCTTCTAAATTTAGATAAACCAAAACCTGTTAAGTTATGCTAAAAGAGTTTAAGCAGTTTGCCATGCGTGGTAATGTAATAGACCTCGCCGTGGGTGTTATTATTGGAGGAGCTTTCGGTAAAATTGTGAGCTCTTTTGTGAACGATATTATTATGCCCATTGTCAATCCTCTCATACCAGGCGGTGACTGGAAAACTATAGAGCTAGGATCAGGCATTAAATTGGGCAGTTTTCTCGGCACCGTTGTCGATTTTCTGATTATAGCCTTTGTTATTTTTCTAATGATAAAAGCAATTAACGCCGCTAAGAAAAAAGAAGAGGCAGCACCAGCTGTTCCCACTGAGCCACCAGCAGATATTAAATTACTAACAGAGATAAGAGATCTATTGAAGAAATAAATTCAGCTCGCTGATCTATTTTTTAAATTGATCGGCCACTACTAAATCTTTGCTGCCTGCTGAATATTGGTAGAATCCAGATCCGCTTTTAACTCCCTTGTGGCCAGCTTGTACCATGTTAACAAGAAGCGGGCAGGGCGCGTATTTAGGATTACCGAAACCTTCATGAAGCACGCGTAAGATTGCAAGACAAACATCAAGGCCAATAAAATCTGCTAATTGTAAAGGCCCCATAGGGTGTGCCATACCTAATTTCATTACCGTGTCAATTTCATAAACACCCGCAACGCCTTCATATAAAGAATAGATAGCTTCGTTGATCATGGGCATCAGTATTCTGTTGGCAACAAAGCCAGGATAGTCGTTTACTTCAACGGGAACCTTGTCCAGTTTTTTAGATAATGACATGACACTTTCTGTCGTGTCATTAGATGTGTTATAGCCTCTGATAACTTCCACTAATTTCATTACCGGTACAGGATTCATAAAATGCATTCCTATTACGCGATCAGCACGCTTTGTAACGGAGGCTATCTTGGTAATGGAGATTGAGGAAGTATTGGTTGCAAGAATTGCATTTGGTAATGCCAGCGCATCAAGCTCGCTGAAGATTTTTAATTTCAGGTCTACGTTTTCAGTGGCAGCTTCAATAATAAGATCTGCCTGAGCAACACCATCTTTTATAGACGTAAACGTTTTGATATTGGCCAGTGCTTTCTTCTTCTGATCTTCTGTTAGTAGTTGTTTGCTAACCTGTCTGTCCAGATTTTTTTCGATGGTTTGAAGCGCATTCTTTAATGCCGCCTCCTGAACATCAATAAGAGAAACGTTGAAATCATGTTGAGCAAATACGTGAGCTATGCCATTGCCCATAGTGCCTGAGCCAATCACTGAAATATGATGCATGTCAATTTGTTTAGGTTAAGCAAATATAGAATTTCAGTGATGAATGTAAAATAGAAATGGTTTAGATGATAATTTGTTTGCGTATGTATAATTACTTATTCAACACTTACTTCATTGGCAACTCCCATGGCCGTAAAGCGCACTACGAGTTGAAGCACGGGGTTTTGAGTTTTTAGATTACAATCTTTAGAAGGAAGAATATTGTAATAGTAGAACTTCTGATTGCGTTTATATAGCTCGTTATTATCAGGTTTTCCTAATAGACTCACAAGTTCCATTTCGTTTAAGCCCAGCAGTTTTTCTTTTTGACTGGTGATCGCATCTTTCATTGCCAGTCGCTTTCCAGTGCATGCATTTTTATCATCATTCCACTCTTTCAGATTAACATCATCTAATACAGGTAATGATTTTGAACAGGAGAATAGGGAGCAAGTAATGACAAATGCAATTTTAGTAAGTATGTTATTTTTCATTTTTTAGAATACGTAAGAACCACGGTAGACTGATAGCAAGGTAAGCAAGTGCGACACTATAGAGCGTAGTTGAATTATGTTGATTAAAAGCAATCCATATTAATAAAGCAGGATAGAAGATAATTCTGAATAACTCTGCCCATTTTACCCAGGGACGTCGCTCAAAGAGAACGCCACAATTCACTACTGTAAATGATATTAAAATTGTGATGAATGTATTCTCGGCCAGATTAAATTTACTCGCATTGAAAAGAAATAATGACGTACCGATCAGGCAGATGATGTACTGAAACACCACGTATAAGTTCAGCAGCATAAATGTTGACGATTCATACTTTTTGTAAGAAGATGGATCAACATCAGGCGCAGGTCTGTATCCTCCAAGGTATTCAGGCAACCATCCAGGCTTCTTAAAAAGATATTTTATTTTATCAGTGATACTTGAGATACGTTTCAAGTCTTGTCCCATCTCGGCATAATGACTCACGTTAGCCCAAACGGCATTCCAGCTATTGATAGGTTTGGTGATACCATACGTTGGCTTCTCTTCCTCAGCTTGAAATGTTCCAAACATTCTGTCCCATATTATTAGTGAACCGGCATGGTTTCTATCAATGTATTTAGGATTTCTGCCGTGATGCACTCTATGGTGAGATGGTGTATTGAAAATGTATTCGAACCAACCCATTTTCTTTATGGTTTCGGTATGAATCCAGAATTGATACAGCGTATTCAATGCAGATATTAGTGCGAAGTGCTCCGTTTTAAAACCTAGCAAAGCTATTGGCAGGTTAAACGCAAAAGTCCAGACTACCTGAAGCGAGCTTTGCCTCAATGCGACTGATAAGTTATAATCTTCACTTTGATGATGCACTACATGGCCACCCCAGAATAAATTAATTTCATGACTCATCCGGTGCGCCCAATAGTATGCAAAGTCAACCAGCAGAAACAATGAAAGCCAATAAAACCAATTTTCCTGCGGAGCAAAGAACGCCAGTTTTTCATAAACCAACTGATAGACTCCAATGCCCAGGATGGTTAAGAATAACCCGGATAGCTGAGATGTAATGCCACAACTTATGTTGGCTATAGCATCGGGCAGTCGATAGAGTTCCTTATGTGTTAATCGTTCTACAACAAGCTCTATTCCAATCAGGATAAAGAAAATAGGAATAGATAGAACAATAGGATTCAGATTCATACAGACTGAATTTACAGCCTGTAAAAGTAAGGTTTATACCTTTAAATTGGGAGAGAAATTTAAAAACCTCCGCAGATAAGCCGCGGAGGTTTTAAGTGTTAATAAATCACTTTTGAAGTGCTTGTGATTACCGATGCAAGTCTAACTGCCTCGAAAATCCTTTCTTCTTTTGTTCCTAACTCGATGAGCGAAGCTTCGTGAGCGTTAACGCACATCTCGCAGCCATTAACAGCGCTTACGGCCAGACTCATGAGCTCAAAAAACTCCTTTCCGCTTACCGGTCTGCCCATGATATTCATTTTAATACGGGCTGGTATTTCATTATACTTTTCCTTTTTGGAAAAATGTCTGAAACGATAAAGTACATTGTTGGCACTCAGAAGTGATGCACAAGCTACAGCTTCGGCAATGGTTTCATTTGATGAACCTTCTTCTTTAGCGTGTTGAACAAAAAACTGACTCAACGTAGTGTTACCAGCATTCGCTGCAATAGATACACCAAGCAAAGCAATTTCAGCTTTTGTTAAGAATTCACTTTCTAATGAATTTTTGAAATTGATTTTAAGATCTGCCAGATAACGCGACTTACCTTCTTCTAAAAGATTAAGGGCATCACTCTGAAAACCTGCATCTACTTTTAATAAGTCAAGAAATTCTTGTGTAGTTTCTGAATAAACTAAAGCTTCCATGACAATTAAGCTTTGATAGTTTCTTTACCCTTCTCCCAGTTGCAAGGACAAAGTTCATCAGTCTGAAGAGCATCCAGCACACGGATCACTTCTTTTACATTACGACCAACATTCAGGTCATATACACTTACCCAGCGAATGATTCCCTGAGGATCGATGATAAAGGTAGCACGATAAGCAACTTTCTCATTAGCTTCAAGAATACCTAAATCTTCAGCCAATGATTTTGATGTATCGGCAAGCATTGGGAATTTAAGATCTTTCAGATCAGCATGGTTGTTTCTCCAAGCCAGGTGAACAAACTCACTGTCAGTAGAAGCACCAATTAAGTTTGCAGAGCGATCACGGAACTCTCCGAAGTTTTTATTGAACTCGGCAATTTCGGTAGGGCAGACAAATGTAAAATCTTTAGGCCACCAGAACATTACTGTCCAACGTCCATCTTCATTCACCAATTCTTCTGATGAGATATCATAGAATTCTTTTCCTTTTTCAAGGGAAACAACAGCTGTTTTTTTAAAGGTTGGAAATTGTTGTCCTACAGACAAAAGATGCTTACTCATATTCTCTATTTTATTTTTAAAGTTTATGGGTGCAAAAATAGTGTTACACGTTAATAACCAAAATTGATATTTTCTATACTTGATCAGTTTTGCTTATAAGTGTCCTTTTAGAATAATTACAAACGGATGCAGGAAGAATAGTAGGGAGCGAATTTATTTTCTTTTTCTGAAAATGGCTTTCATTATGAGTATAAAGGCGATTCCTCCGATACACATAACCACAATAACCTCAGGTGTAATTTGATTGACAGCGTGCATAAAAAACAGGTTGTTTGATTCCTGTAAAGATGATAAGAGTTTTGTTATAATTGGAGACGAAGTTGAAATTTGATATCACTTAGCGAACTTCCGTTAATGGCATCCATGCCACTGCTGATCGTTTTCCGATCGATGTATTGCGTGCGACTGAAGCGGAGCCATAGACTTATCTTCTTTGCGAGGTTAAACTGTATTAAAACAAAATAGCGTGAGCCTTTGCCATAGTATGCCGGAAGAGAATAGGCCAGCCAAACATCCTGCTCATAACAGTATTGACGATTATCATAATCATCAGTATCGAATAACGCATAGCGGGTCGTTATATCAAATCGCCCAAGATCGAGGCTTACGTCTTGCATGATAGCCATTCCTTGGGTTTGTTTATCATCGATTTTGAAACTGCTGAATTGGGCCCTGGTTTTCATGCTCAATTTTCTATCCATTGAATAATTTGCTCCGATCCAGAAATTATGTTTTAGTCCGTCACTAACATGATATAGATTGGTTGAATCGTTATCATTTCGTGCTTTCTTTTCTTCGCGGTATTGAATGTAAAGCTGATTAGTTTTTGTAAGCTGATAAGTAATTCGACTTAGCCATTCATGTCCCATGGAAGGCGAGTAGCTTCTAAACCTTAACCATGGAAATTGAAAATAGTCGAAGTAGCCAGACAACGTGATCTTGTTTGTGTGTCTATATTTCCATCCCCAATACATTCCAGATTCATTCTGTGGTGAGGTGTTTTCTGAAAAGGCATTGTTATGAAAGCTGTAAAAGTTTTTGTCATAATTTCTGTATAAAAGCGATACATCTAATTTCGGTGTTAGACTATTTAAGACGCCAAAGACAAAACCGTTTCCATAATGAATGCTTTTTGAGAGTTCGCCGAAGAGAAGAAAGTTCTGCAATGAATAATTTATGAATGCACCAGTGTTTTGGTTTTGTCTTCCTGTAAATGCATATTGGTTATAGGGCAATAACTTTTTTATTACCGGTAAATTGAATTCTGTGTTGTTATAGATTAGGCCAGCATCAAGACTTTTATTTTTGTAATTGATCACCGCACCATAGTCTAATTCAATACAGCTTTTTCGTTTCTCCAATTCGCCAGCATTACGATGCAATCCAGATATTGTGAAAGATGAAATGGTAGATTGCCCACTTGCTTCCTCAACAATAGTAGCGTCTGGTTTTGTTCTCGATACGAAAGTTGTGAGGTAGACATTTCTTTTAACTTCTTGTGTAAGGGTTAGACCACTTAAGTAGCCTGATTCGTTAATTGATGTGTAGGGGAGAGAACCAACATTACTTCTTCGAATAGAGGTAATGGTTTCTGAACCTTTACCCATAGCAAAAGCTCCACCGAGCGTTAACCCCTGACCAAATTGGTTCTGGAAATCACCGATGATCAGATTTTTAATCTTTCCTTTGTTTTGAACTTGCAGATGGAACGATAAATAGTCGAAGAGATATTGATTGTTCTTTGTATTCCAGCTTAAATATTCGCCTGCATCTTTTTCAGCTGTAAAGCCAAAACTAAAATCTCCGGGGTTGCTGGTTCTGAAGCGAAAGTATAATTTATCTGGTGATCCTTTAAATTTCTGAGCATCAGTAACCTCGCGATCAAATCCTTTTTTTAATTCCAAATTTCGCTCATACCGGGTAAGGAAATAATTGTTGTCTTCAGTGAGTACTCGTTTGACTAATGATTGGTTGATATATTGTGATTGATCATTGATTCTGATAAAAGGTGCAATCTTTTTAATGGTTTGAATATCATATTCAGGAATAGTTTGTAGTTCATAGATGGAAATTAAATCGCCGTTGTCTGCTCTGTGATTAATCAGGTTTTGAATTTGTATTTCTGAGAGAATGTGCAGAAAGCGAAGTTCTTCTGGTGATGCTTTGTTGATGTCTATTGGATTAGACAAAAGTTGAACTATGTTTTCATATAGATCGCTGTAATTCAAATCCTGATCCTGAAAAGGAAATAATTCCTCAACTAATGTTGAGACATCAATATTTTTAGTGGAATAATTCTGCGCCTGAGAATTAATTATTGCTGTGAATAAGAATAGAAGCAGAAACAAAACCAAATACTTCTTCATCGACCAAGCTTCTATTTTTTAAGAAAACGATAGCTTATGGTTGCCTGATGACCAGATCCCAAATTAGGTTCGAATCTAAAGGCATAATCAAATTTTAACTTTGTTGGTTGAAATCCTATTCCAAAATATCCAGCATCAGGATTCGTGGTGAAGGCTGTTCGAAAGAAAAACTTTTGTTGGAATTTGTACTCTAACCCAATCTTCAGAATTGTTTTTTGGTTAATGCTCTTTTCAAGTTCAGAAGTTACAAAAACACTTTTGCCGGCTTTAATGCCAACTCCAGCGATGAGAATAGTCGATAACTTTTCATTTTCGTTTGTTGATATTCTGGGTTGTGTTACGTTAACGATATGTGCACCTATTGAGAGCTGAGGTGTTAATTGCGTGACAACACCAACACTGCCACTTACTACGCCCTTTGATCCATAACCCTCCGCGCTAAATTGAATGTAGTTTAATTTGATTCCGACAGAAGTAATACCCAGTTTATGTGCATAGCCTATAGTGGCAGCGTTTTCATTGTACAGATTATCGCCAAAATGAAATAGACCCAATCCTAGCGCACCTGATTTCAATGGGGTTGCAAATGCGAACGCAGATTTATTGGCAGCCTTTAAGTTTGGCCGAGCCAAACAACTAAACGATGCGGTAGATTCACTTACGCTCGAGATGCCAGCAACATTGTTGAAAATTGACCATTCATCGTTGACGCAGGCGGTTGAGTTTCCTAAGGCATAAGATCGTGAACCCATAAAGGAGGAAACACTTTGAGCCTTAGTTACATACTGTAATACTATAGAAAATGCAAGTACTAACTTTGCCCTATACAACACGAATCCCCTTTTTGCAAAAATTGAGAATGCGTTTTCAATTTGCAAAAAGTAGAGAACCTAAAAATAAGGTACTACGTATTTAAAATTCTTTTTTGATGTGAAAGTAGAGACCATTCTTTCCCTGAATGTTCATGGTGTACTCCAGGCGAAGTACTAAATCGTATGATGCTACAATGTCAAAACCTCCACCAACTCCTGCCAGTAAAGTATTTGACAAACGTGTGTTGAAATTGTTTTCCTCGTAGTATGGATAATTTTTTACGTAGCCGAGGTCACAATAGGTTTTTAGATATATGGCTAAAGGGATATATTCAAAACCGCGAGGCATCAACTCCCAGTTGATCTTTCTTGCCAAGACTCTTTTCTTTAACGTTGCTTTGTTAAGAAAGTAGTAAGGACCTTCTATTACATAAGTTTCATAGCCTTTCACAAATTGTTTACGATAACCTAACGCACTATAATTAGCATAAGGTACACCATGTGATGTGCTCCAATAAGCGTTTGCATAATTTGAAAAATAAAATCCATTCTTGAGGTCTTTATAATTTGCCAGTGAAAGGTTGATTTCGAACTTGTTGAGATTATCACCGAGCCCAAGACCTGATTTTGAAATGATCGCTAAAGTCTGATACCCGTTTAACGGATAGGCCACTACATCGCGATGTTCAGATAAAAACTGGTATGTTAAGCCACCGTAGTATTGACGCCTTATGCCGGGCCCAAAGTAATTTTCATTTTTGAAGAGAATACTATCACTGATCCAGTCAGTTGAATATTCTGCCCGTAATGAATGAGTCTGGTAGAATGAGTTTCTATAAGTATAGGTAAGTCCTGTCAGGGTTGAATACTCTTGCAGGCTTCTTGATTTTTCATACACCAGTATGTGATCAAGAGTTCTGTATGCAACATTTTTAGCTTCTGAAAAATCAAAATCAAAGATGAGACCTGATTTCTGTTTCTTGTTTAAATAAGGAACCCGATAGATTAATGACAATTTGCGCTGAAAGCCAAGGAGTGCAGTAATTAAAAGTGTTTCATTGCGGCCGCGCATATTGTACTGGTATAACTTAATACCATATACTACACGATTAATATCATGATTGTAGTTCTCCCACCATTCATTGAAATTTCTGTCTGATAGTTCGAATCTCGGAGTAGGGAAGGTGTACCATCGTTCGTTTACATCTACCAGGATATCTATTTTACCAGGTTCGAACTCGAGTGTACGAACATCAGTTTTATTAAAAAGCCGGGTGTTGTAAAGTTTTTTCTTGTCGCGTTCTAATATTAGGATAAGTTCAGTGCTGTCAACAACATCGCCTTGATGTAAACTTAGTTCGCGTAAAATAATCTGGTCACGAGTTTTGTTATTCCCGATTATGAATATTCTGTTAACAGTAAGATAGTGTGAGGTGTCGTAATCAATTTTCTTTTTGCTAAGTCGAATAGTGTCGGATACAGGAAATGCTTTCGGATTTTCAGAGAAGCCGTTAGTTGAAAAAATCCCTAATAATCCGAATAAGATTGCCAGCATCCGTTAACACAATATCCTACTATTAAAATTATATTACTCTTTTACTGCCTCACCATCATCAGGTTTCTTTTTGAATGAAATGAATAGCACTACAAAGCCAGCCAATACAAGCGGTATGCTAAGTATTTGACCCATGTTAATAGGTAAGTTGTTTTCGAATGTTACCTGATTCTCTTTCAGGAATTCATAAATAAATCGTAACCCAAAACATACTATTAAGAAGATGCCAAGCAATCTGCCTGCTGGTAATTTAGCTTTGTGTTTATTCCAAATTGCGAACAAAAGAATAAAGAGTATTACACAAGAAATAGACTCATAAAGTTGAGAAGGGTGTCTCGGTATTCCATAGGTTTTTATCCTGGCTACATAGTTCCCTGTTTTTTCTTTTTTAATATCATAAGGAAGTGATAGCTCAATCCCCTGATCGAAATATTCATTGAGCCTGTATGAAATTGAGTTCTTAACTTCACTGTTGATGAAGTTAGCAATCCGTGGTAATGTAGTGTTGGGTTTAAAGAAAATGTAAATGAATATTGGTTGATTACCGTTTGCCTTCGGGGGCAACGAATCATTCTTTACATAAGCAAGAGTTTCTACAATCTGATTAGTATCTACTTGTTTGTTTTCAACGTATTCGGTTAAGCGATTAACAAACATCACACCCCATTCTTTATCAGTAGGTTTTCCAATGATCTCTGAATTGAAATAGTTACCAAATCGAATCAAGGCTCCACATAGAGCAACCAGTATCACAATACGATCTACAATTTGCAAGAAATTTTGCCCGGCTTTTTTCTTGCGACTGTAAAGCCAAAGCGCAGTTAAAATTCCAATAGCTGCACCGTGACTGGCTAAGCCTTGTAAACCTGTGAATCTGAATGGACTGAATTCAAAAGGGAGGAATATACTTAATGGCTCTGTCCAGATCATTTCTGGTTGATAGAAGATGACATGTCCAAGGCGGGCACCAAGAATAGTGGCAATCACCATATAGATGGTCAGCGTTTCAACGTCCTTTTCAGGTTTGCCTTCTTTGCGGAACATGTAATAAAGTATCTGTTGGCTTAACAGAAAGCCTACAGCAAAGAAAAGTCCGTACCAACGAAGGGAGAATGTGCCGATTGAAAATATCTCCGGACTTCCATTCCAAATGATGTAATTCAGTATTGCCATAAAAGCAAATATATAGGGTTAATTGTAAAACGACATTTAATTTGATTGATTATAATTCAGGTGAGAGAATCCAGCTTGGCCAATTCTTCTTCAAAGCCTGACGATAAGATAGGAAATCTGCACCATGTGCGAGGATCTACATTTAACTCATCGAGATGAAAGGAGGGAGCTATTCGCTCTCGTTTCCATTGATTGATAGTCCATAATCTGAAAAATTTACGAATATGATTTTTAAGTTTACTATGATCTGAATAATTGGCCTTCATGGAATGCCATACTTGCTCCGGCGCTTTACGTTCCAGGATGGCAAGCTTCTCAATCTCTAACAGTACTTTATAAGGCATCAGGTCATCCTCATCAGTTTGATGATTTTCAAGAGGTCTCAGTTCTGCAGTGGGTTCTAAATTATTAACTGTATGTAAACCAGTGTGTCCGAGGTTTGTCTCTGCCCATTTAAGCCATTGAATAATAAATACTTTACTGAGTCCGGCGATGGGGGCGAGGCTTCCACTGGTGTCACCATCCATCGTTGCATAGCCAACATCTCCTTCACTTCTGTTTGAGGTTGTGAGGAGCACAGCTTGCTTAACATTGGCGAGCATCCAGATAATAGGTGAACGAGAGCGTGCCTGAATGTTTTGCAGTGCTATATCATCAGTTTTCCATTGAAGAGATCGGCCAATAACGGATTCAATCTTTTGACTGTAAGCTTTTACTTCATCATCAATTAACCAACTGTGAAATTCAGCGCCGATGGATTCAGCTAATTCCTTTGCTGCTTTTAATGTTGTTTCAGATGAATTGATTGTGCCCTGATAAGCACAGGTTAGAATTTTACCAACAGCGGTTTTCCAATTGCCATTGATTTCGTTTGGATTGAGATTAAGTGTTTTGCAAAATCTATCCCACCCAAGTTCTTTAGAGGCGCGCTTTACCATTTCGGCAACCATCACGGCACAGCTTGAAGAATCTGCGCCACCACTAAGGGAAAGAACAAAGCCTTTAGCTTTACTTTTTCTTAAATAGTCAAACAGAGCGAGTGAAACTGCCTGAGTAAGCTCTTCATTTTTATCTTTGTTATCAATCTCTGCCAGGTGCTGAGAGTTGGCAGGATTCTTAATATCAACATTGCAGATGAGTAGTTTGTAATTTTCAAATGACAGGCGTTTGTTCACGCCCAGCAGCTTTGTATCCTGAGCGAAAATAATATCGCCATCATAGATCATCCTGCCTGCCTCATTACCCAACAGGTTGACAAATAAATAAATACAATTGAATTCTTTGCTGGCAGCTAAGACAACATCTTTCTCACGGAGCAAGCTTTTGCCCTTAGCAAAGTGACTCGCACTTGGATTTAATATCAGGTTAACACCACGTTCATATAACTTGTAGCCTGGCCTGTTTTTTTGCCACCCGTCTTCACAAATCTCAAAACCTAATTTAAGATTTTCAACTTCGTAGATAACATCACCAACGGGTATCGTTTGATCTCCTTTTGTTAGTTCAATGACTTTGCCTGCAGGCCATGGCTTGAACCACCTGGGCTCGTAGTGAACACCATCGTTGGCAAGATGTTGTTTGAAGGTTATACCTAAGATGCGTCTGTTACTGATAACGCAAGCACCGTTGTAAACAATATCATTGATCCTAACGGGAAGCCCAACGCTAACCGTTATGTTCTGGCAAGCGCTAGCAATGATGAGCATTTCTTCCCATGCTTTTTCAGCGAGCCATTCACTTAGAAATACGTCTTCACATCCATAGCCAGTGATGCAAAGTTCTGGTAAGCATAATATTTTTACATTTTCGGCCTGTGCAGCACTGATGGCCTCCAGAATGTTTTCACGATTGTTTTTCCAATGAAAAGGAATTTGATTTACGGTAGCGCCAGCAATTTTTATCATTGTAATCCCAACGAATTAAGATTCAAGTATGTTCAGCATTTCGCAGGTTTTAAAAGCCGCATCCTGCTCTGCCTTCTTCTTGTTATTACCATATCCTGTACCTTTTGGTTCACCGTTTACAATTACTTGTGCAGTAAACTCTTTGTGATTACGTCCCTTTTTCACGTCTACTATTTCAAACTTCACATCGTTGCCTTCACGTTGTGCCCACTCAATAATTTTGCTTTTGAAATTTGAATCTGAATTGACGATGGCTTCGAGATCGTAATTAGGTGCGATGAGCTTGTCGAAGACAAATTTCCGACAACGTATAAATCCTTTATCAAGATAAATAGCACCTACAATGGCTTCGAGAGTGTTGCCTAAAATTACTTGTTGAAGATGGGAGTTCTTGCTGTCGTACTGTACAATGTTACCAACACCAATTTTGCGAGCCAGAAGATTCAGCGCTTCACGATTTACAATTCGCGATCTGATCTCTGTGAGAAAGCCTTCGTCTTTGAACGGAAATTTCTTGAAAAGATAGTCGGCTACAGCAGCGCCTAAAACGGCATCGCCCAAGTACTCAAGTCTCTCGTTTGATTCTTTAAATCCATTATCACTTTCCCTGCCGAGGGAACTATGCATGGTAGCCAATCTGTACAAAGCCAGATTAGAAGGCGTTAGGCCTGCTATATTTTTGATGGCAATGATCAGCTTTTGATCAGCCTTAGATTTCCCTTTGGGGATTTTAAGTAATTTCCAAACCAAGCGCTACAATTTCTTAGCTCCAAACAAATGTTATTCTGCCGCTAAGTTAGCAATAATCAGAAATCGTTTACATTTAAACAATTTCTTAGCGCATGAAAGTAGGAGATTTTAGCAATAGCTCACCTGAGGAGCATTGCATAAATCACTTTCTAAGCCTTTTTAAAGATTATAGAGAAGTTGTGTCCGCCAAATCCGAATGTATTGCTTAACGCAATATTAACCTCACGCTCCTGAGCTTTGTTAAAGGTTAAATTTAATCGGGGATCCAGCTCCGGATCATCAGTAAAGTGATTGATCGTTGGAGGAATAATAGAATGTTGAATTGCCATTAAACATGCAATGCTCTCTATAGCTCCGGCAGCACCAAGTAAATGGCCAGTCATGGATTTTGTAGAGCTGATGTTCATTTTGTAGGCATGTTCACCAAAGACTTTTTGGATAGCTTTGATTTCACCAATATCACCCAGTGGAGTAGAGGTACCATGTGTATTAACATAGTCTATCTCTTCTGGTTTGATACCGGCTTCTTCCAATGCATTATACATTACTTTGATAATACCAGCACCTTCAGGATGTGGCGCTGTGATATGGTAAGCATCGGCAGACATACCGCCGCCAATGATCTCTCCATAAATTTTTGCACCTCTGCGTTTTGCATGCTCATACTCTTCAAGAATAAGAGCTCCTGCACCTTCACCCAGAACAAAACCATCGCGGTCTTTATCGTAAGGGCGTGATGCAGTTTCAGGTGAATCATTACGTTCAGATAATGCTTTCAGTGCATTGAATCCACCAACACCAGCTTCACATACTGCAGCTTCGGAACCGCCAGACACTATGATGTCAGCTTTTCCAAGACGAAGAAATGTGTAAGCATCATAAATAGCATTGGTTGATGATGCACAAGCAGAAACGGTAACAAAGTTTGGTCCTCGGAATCCGTATTTGATTGAAATGTGTCCTGCACTTAAATCAGGAATCATCTTCGGGATGAAGAAGGGATTGAAGCGTGGAGTTCCATCGCCTCTTGCATAGGATTTTACTTCCTCCTGAAAAGTTAATAACCCCCCGATACCTGAACCCCATATAACGCCAA
The DNA here is from genome assembly GCA_035493595.1 of Cyclobacteriaceae bacterium. GTDB lineage: Bacteria > Bacteroidota > Bacteroidia > Cytophagales > Cyclobacteriaceae > DATCRE01. The sequence continues at coordinate 20,115 of DATJHZ010000050.1, forward strand.
CGCGGTCAGGATCAAGTTCAGCTAACGGGAGGTTTGAATCTTTAATTGCCTCATCAACAGCTACCATAGCATATTGAGCAAAGGTGTCCATCTTGCGAGCATCTTTGCGATCTATGAAGTTGTTGATGTCAAAGTTTTTTACTTCACAAGCGAACTTGGTTTTAAAGAGAGCTGCATCGTAGTGAGTTATTGGCGCTGCTCCGCTCTTTCCAGCTTTCAAGCCCTCCCAGTATTCTGAAAGAGTGTTGCCGATTGGAGTAAGTGCACCAAGTCCTGTGACTACTACTCGTTTTAAAGTCATGTTCAATGGGGTGAGTTGTAAAAAAGGCAGTTATCAATTTTTATTTCTTAACGTTTTGCTCCAGGTAAGAAATAGCCTGGCCAACAGTAGAGATGTTTTCAGCCTGGTCGTCCGGAATAGAGATATTGAATTCTTTTTCGAACTCCATGATAAGTTCGACAGTGTCCAGCGAGTCTGCACCAAGATCATTGGTGAAGCTAGCCTCAGGAGTAACTTCAGATTCTTCAACACCTAGTTTTTCGATGATGATCTGTTTTACTTTTTGTGCAATTTCAGACATGTTTTTAATGTTTAAAGATTTAAAAATCTCTGCAAAGAAAGAGATTTACTGGAATATTGTCAAACTTTTTTAATCTTGCCCTAATGTGAGCAAAATGCACGGTTGGGCATTAAAATGAAGAAAAGCAAGTTAATAATAGACTATGAATTTGATTTTGAGTTGATTGGGATAACCTCGATCGCCAAAGGCTATAAGCTTGCATGGGAAATAAATCAGTTACTGGGCACTCATTTGGTTAAACAGCCAGATCTGGTAGTCGGATTTAAGAATGACCTTGAAAAGAGGTTTGATTTCTTTTCGCACGAAACCCAGCTCAATCGATTGAAACTATTCAAAAACAGGCCTGGTGACACCAACCCAGGCAAATACTTCCTGATACCGGAGTTTCCCCATTTCGACTTTATCATACTGGCCCAGATGGATACTTATAAGAAGGAGCATGATCTTTTGGCTTTAATAAAGGCTATTCCGGGCGTCCAACTCGCATCCTATATTCCGTTAGAGGGTCTAAAATCAAAATCAAATTTTGTGTTCTGACAAGGAAATGTTTCATTTACGTCTCAATTGTGATTATCCATTATTAAAATTATGTTAGAAAAAGTTTCTTACAACAAAACCAAGATCGTTGCGACCGTTGGGCCTGCTTCAAACTCAAAAGAAATGCTTACAGCTCTCGTTAAAGAAGGCGTAGATGTGTTTCGACTTAACTTTTCTCATGGTTCACATGAAGACCACAAAAAAGTTGTTAACAATATCAGAGAAGTAAATAAAGAACTGGGTTCAACAGTTTCTATTTTGTTAGATCTTCAGGGACCTAAAATTCGAATTCAGGAAGTTGAGCCAGGCGTTGTCATTGAAAAGGGTGATGAGTTGATTATTACTCAAAAGGAGTTAATTGGAAATGGCAAGATTGTAAGTACTTCTTATAAAGAACTACCTCGCGATGTAAAGAAGGGCGATGTAATTCTGGTAGATGATGGAAAGATTGAATTAAAAGTTAAAGAAGTACGTGATATTGAAGTGGTTACCGAAGTTGTTTATGGTGGTCCGCTTAAATCAAGAAAAGGTATTAACCTTCCTTTCACTAAAGTATCAGCCCCATCTTTAACAGAGAAAGATGAAAAGGATTTACTATTTGGATTAGAGAATGGAGTAGATTGGATTGCTTTGTCATTTGTTCGTAAAGCATTTGATATTCAGTCTTTAAGAGCCATTATCGATCAACATAAATCAACTTCACGCATTGTGGCCAAGATCGAAAAGCCAGAAGCGCTAAGTAACATTGATGAAATTATTGCCTGTACAGATGCCGTTATGGTTGCCCGCGGTGACCTTGGTGTAGAAATCTGGTTGGAAGAAGTTCCAATGGTACAGAAGATGCTTGTTGAAAAATGTAACAAAGCTGGTAAACCTGTAATCGTGGCTACCCAAATGATGGAGAGCATGATTGAGAATCCACGTCCAACACGTGCTGAAACCAATGACGTTGCTAATGCAGTAATGGATGGCGCTGACGCTGTAATGCTTTCAGCAGAAACTGCTGCCGGTAAATATCCTATAGAAGTAATCAGAAGTATGGTTCGCACCATTGCGTCTGTTGAAAAGAATCCATTGATGTATTTCCGCTTTAGAGATGTAGATACCAACTCTCCGATATATATTAATGATAGTCTGGTACTTGCTGCTACAAAACTTGCAAAAGATGTTGGCGCTAAAGCAATTGTTGGTATGACTGCTTCAGGTTACACAGCATTCAAATCTTCATCGCACAGACCTAATGCCAATATCTTTGTATTTACTGGCAACAAGGCTCTTATAAACCAGATTAATTTGGTATGGGGATCACGAGCTTATCTATATGACAAGTCAAACTCAACTGATGAAACTATTGCTGACGTTGAAGCTATTTTAAAGAAAGAAGGACACGTTAAAACTGGTGATATTTTTGTATTCCTTGCCAGCATGCCGATTCACGAACGTGCCAGAACGAACACCCTCAAGATCAATATCGTGAAGTAATATTTAGTATTACGACTTACGATTTTTTTAATTCCATCCGTCTGACTTTCCCAAACCGGTCAGGCGGATTTTTTTTATAGTAGTTCTAAGTTTCAGTTCGACTGTCGCAAGCAACCTGAAATATTGCGCTTGAAATTAATTAACATCCCATGCAACCCTTTTATTCTTAACTTGTCTTTAGGCAACAGGGCATAAGGTTTGGAGTCACAGGTACAAAACATTCATGCTGATTTGATTGAGCGCTGCCGGTTAGGCGAGCGTGAAGCATATTATAAAGTTTATAAGCTTTATTCCAAAGCTATGTTTAACGTTGGCTTTCGAATTACAGGCAGAGAAGATGATGCGGAAGATGTTCTGCAAGAAGGTTTTATAAGTGCTTTTAAGAATCTTGAAAGCTATCGGGGCGATTCTTCTTTTGGCGCCTGGCTTAAAAAGATAGTGGTTAATAAAGCCATCACTGTCTTGAATAAGCGTAAGATGGAGTCACTGCCAGAAAATGAAGATTGGGATGTGCCTGAGGAAGATGAGACGCTTGAATATGGCAATGGCATTACTGTTGAACATGTAAAGAAAGCTATGCTTCTGCTTCCGGATGGATACCGATCTGTGCTATCTTTGTATTTGCTCGAGGGTTATGATCATCAGGAGATTGGTGATATTATGGGCATTACAGAGTCGACTTCAAAATCGCAGTTAAACAGAGCCAAGAGTAAGCTGCGTGAATTATTAATAAGCAGGAAAGCAGACTAGACTAAATAGGGCAGAGATATGAAAGATGAATTAGAAGATTTCATTCGTCAAAACCGCCAGGCGTTTGATGACAAGGAGCCAGCTGATAAAGTTTGGAACAGCATTCAATCTTCATTGCCAGCCAAGAGAATTTCGATCTGGAATTCAGTTACTATATGGAGAGCTGCTGCCGTTATTTTCTTTGCGCTATCAATCTATTTGCTCATTCCTAAAACAGCTGTGATCCGAAGCCAGGCTCATGACCAGTCACTCAATGAGTTCAATGATGTTGAAGCTTTTTATGTGGAGCAGATTTCTCAAAAGGTTGAATTAATTGACGAGTTTCAGCGCAACGAAGGATTAAACGGATTCACTCAGGACTTTAAGCAGCTTGAAGCCATGTATTCAGTGTTGAAAGAAGAAATGAAAAATCATCCAAGTCAAAAAGTAAAAGATGCCCTTGTGTTAAATCTCCTGGTAAGAATTGATTTATTGAATCAGCAATTACATAACCTTGAAGAAGATGCTGGCTCTAAAGAAAAGAAGGAGAGTGCTAAGATCAGTTGATTTGATTCTCTCTTAAAATAAAATACTAAAGGCTGTCCCAGTAATGAGACAGCCTTCTTGTTTTTATAATTTTTGATTTTGTTTACTCCTGATTAACGATCACAACCTTCTCCATCACATCACCTTGTCTGATCGTATCGATAACATCAAGGCCTTCAAACACTTTACCGAAAACAGTATGGTTACGGTCTAAGTGCTTTGTATTCTCACGGTTATGACAGATAAAGAATTGAGAGCCACCAGTATTTCTTCCGGCATGAGCCATTGAAATAACGCCTTTGTCGTGATATTGATTTTGACCGGTTAGTTCACAATCAATCTTGTAACCCGGCCCACCGTTTCCGATGCCATTCGGGCAACCTCCCTGAATCATAAAATTAGGTATAACACGATGGAAAATAAGTCCGTCGTAAAAGCCATGTTCTGCTAAGTCAATAAAGTTTTTAACTGTTTTCGGGGCGTCTTCCTCAAAGAATTTAATCTTCATCACGCCTTTTTTGGTGTGTATTTCCGCGATCTTCATTAGATTTTAATTTTGTTGCAAGGTAATACCAGAATGTTGAAATTGAACTGCAGTCGTAAGGAATCTTGCCATGATTACGTGTTCTACAAAAAAGAAGGTTTATCTGAGTCCTGAAATTGCTGAGGATGTGTTAATTGAGACCTGGACGAGATACGATTTTAATGACGGCTCTGGACCGATTGCCATATACCGATGTGATGACTGCGGATACTATCACCTCACATCAAAGGGAGTTATGAATGAGAAATTGGCTCGCTACATAAAAGAAGGAAAGATCAAAAAACAAAAAGAAGCCAATGACTGGCTGAATAAAATTAAAAAAAGATAGTCATCCCTGATTTGCTCAAGGATGACTAGCCTGATAAATTCAAATATACTTTACTTCTTCACTCGTTTCTCCAGATCTTCTGTTTTAAGCGAAATCATTTTGCCAATAGCACTACCATTGCGGTACGATATTACTCTGAATAAATCAACACCTTTTGACAGTACAATGGGCTCTTTATATTTCAGGTAATACTTGTTGGGTAACGTGTTATCTAGCGTATAGTAGAGATCAAGATTATTCACTTCAGTTGCTAACGTAATGACCAATGATCCACTTGTGTTTTTAGTAACGGATATGATAGGATCATATAGGCTTGAAGAATAATTAATCTGCGCTTCATTAAAGCGAGCGAAGTGGGTTTCTACTCGCGATACAAAGTTTGTCCAGTTCTTAACACGTTTTGCTGACCACAGCAATTCAGACACAGCAAATGTTCGTGGATACATCATATACTCAACCTGTGATTTTGCAGGAGTTCGCTCAGTCCACATGTTGCCTTGTCCTCCCAACACTAAAGTAGAATCTGCTCCTTCAGGAATAGGTTCATAAGCATAAGTATCTTTAAGGCGAGCCATGCTATAGGTTGGAGGTTCAACAGAAGGATCACCCTGATACAAATCAAGATAACACATTGGTGAAGGACTCATTACCACAGGATGTTTTTGATGAATAGCTTCAATGCCACCTTTAGTGCCACGCCAGCTCATTACGGCAGCACCAGGTGCCAAGTCTCCTCCTTCAAGAATTTCATCCCAGCCAATTACTTTTTTCTTTTTGCTGGTGATAATGTCGCTTACGCGTTTGGTGAAATAGTTTTGCAATGCTTCACCATCTTTCAACTTCATTTTTTTCATGAAGGCCTGTGTGTTTGCATCTCTTTCCCAATAACCTTTGTAACATTCATCGCCACCGATGTGGATGTAATCAAAAGGAAAAAGTGTAGCTATCTCGGTAAATACCTTATCAAGAAACTGATATACTTTTTCATCTGTTGGGTTCAGTGTGTTATCAATAGTCATCTCAAACTTTCCATTGCCAAACCAATTTGAAAACTTGCTTCCTGGATTTACATTGATCGAAGTGTCTTTTGTTGTACAGAGTTCAGGATAAGCAGCGATGGCAGCCATGCTATGACCTGGTACATCTACTTCTGGTAAGATTTCAATAAAGCGGTCTTTAGCATATTGAACAATTTCTTTAATGTCTTCCTGTGTATAAAAGCCTCCGTCTGTTGCTGCCTCTCCATGTCCAGCTTTATCAAATTTGCCCCAATCGCCGACGCGGGGTACTCGCCATGCACCAACGCTGGTAAGTTTAGGATAACTTTTAATCTCAACTCTCCATCCTTCATCATCCGTTAAATGCCAATGAAATCTGTTGTATTTATAGCGAGCCATTTCATCAATATACTTTTTAACAGTTTCCTTTGTAGCAAAATGTCTACTTACATCAAGCATAATTCCACGCCACGTAAATCTTGGATAGTCCGTTACTGAGGCCGAGGTTACTTTCCATACAATGTTTGAAACCGGAGACTTGCTTTCAATTTCTTTTGGCAACAACTGGATCAATGTTTGTACGCCATAGAATAGACCATTTGCTGTATTGGCAAGGATAGTGATAGTCGTTGGAGTGGTCTCCAATTGATAACCTTCTTTGCCAAGAGCAACATTTGGTTTAGCGTTGATTTGAAGTTGTATTCCTTTACTTTCGTTTTCTACAATCTTTAAATCAAACCCAGTGGATACTGCTAATGTTTTTGACAGATAAGTCGCCACTTTTGCAGCATCCTGATTTTTAGACGGAATTGAGATTGTGGTATTTGATGTAATAATGTAATCACCTTTCCCTGCTTGTACCTGAGAAGGCATGGGTATGATGGAAAGATTTTGTGCTACAGAAATGGTGCAGCAACAGAACAGGATAAAATTGACATAACAAATCCTGATAAGAGATAATTTTTTCATAGTCATTTTCGAACGGTGGTTATTATTAACTTTATCAATGCGGATTAAAAGTATAGAACTTTGTACGATGCGCCAAAGTGCACACAATACACATTAACCTTTGATGTAATTATATGACTTTAAAATTGAAATTATTAATTGGAGTATTTGTCTTGCTAATCACATTACCATCTGAAGCACAGGTTCTCAATCATGCTAAAGAAATTGTTGCCACACTCTGTGATGAAAAAATGAAAGGGCGAGGATATGTCGAGAATGGAGAGCACCTGGCAGCAGCCTATATTCAAAAGCAATTTAGTGAAGCAAGCTTAAAGAAATTTGGGAAGTCGTATGAGCAAAAATTCACCACACCTGTCAATACTTTTCCATCTTCAATGAGTTTGACTATTGACGGTATTGCACTCAATGCCGGACAGGATTTTTTGATTGATCCCGCTTCGCCTGGTATCAATGGAAAATTTAGTGTAATGAATCTCACAGCAGATCAATTGTTGCATGACGATGTCTGGATAAATGATGTGAAATTTTCCGCGGGCAAGTTTATTGCTATTCAAAGCTGGAAGAAAGATGCTTATACAAAAGAACAGATTAAAAGAATTCAGGAAGTAACGGCCTTTATTCAATACTCATCCGACAATGAGTCGATAGGACTTATTATTCTTTCAGATGATAAATTGACATGGAGCACTTCTAACATAATGAATAAGAAACCAACTTTCATTGTTAAAGCATCTGCATTAAATGATGTTGTGAGAGAAATTGAAGTACACGCAGAGAACAAATTCATCAAGAAATATGAAACTCAAAATGTTGTAGGATTTATAGAAGGGGAGAGGCAGGATTCTCTTCTGGTATTCACTGCGCATTATGACCACCTCGGCAAGATGGGTAAAAAGACAATCTTTCCTGGGGCTAATGATAATGCCAGCGGCGTTTCTTTTTTATTGAGCCTGATGGATCACTATGCTGCATCCAAGCCAAAATATACTACGGTGTTTATTGCCTTTGGAGGTGAGGAGATTGGCTTGTTAGGATCTTCATACTTCACAGAACATCCTCTTTTTCCATTAGCTAAAATAAAATTTCTGATCAACTTCGATATGGCTGGTACCGGAGATGATGGTATTCAAATTGTTAATGGTAAAATATATAAGAAGCAGTTTGATTTGATAACGCAGTTGAATAAAGATATGAATCTCATGGCTCAGGTTAAGATTCGAGGTGAAGCCTGCAATAGCGATCATTGTTTGTTTTACAAGAAGGGAGTTCCATGTTTCTTTATCTACACGTTAGGTGGGATTCAGGCTTACCATGATATTTATGATCGTTCAGAAACGTTGCCCTTTACTGACTTTGAAGACTATTTTAAATTGATGACAGAATTCATCAACCATCTTTAATGCGGGTATTTTCATCCAATAAATTAACGTTATCTTTGGTTGTAACCTTAACATATTTGCATGAATCAGGAAAAGCATTGGAATCGTATTTCGTCAACCTATGAAGATGAGATATTCGATGTATTTAAAAGTGACAGGCATAAGATCCTTTCTAAATATTTCAAGAAACATGCTAACAAAAATCATGTAGCAATAGATTTTGGCTGTGGCGTTGGTAAGGCGTTTAGATACCTATCTCCAATTTTTAAATCAGTACTTGCAACGGATATTTCAGATGAGTGTATAGCCATTGCCAGAAAGAAGAACTATTCCAATATCAGCTATAAGCAAGCCGATCTCACAAATAAAAGATTAAAGTTTCCACTTTCTGATTTTGCCTTTTGCTGCAATGTGATCATGCTGCCAGAGGTTGAACGTAATCTG